>NZ_KB894616.1 GCF_000374545.1 Anaeromusa acidaminophila DSM 3853 | reverse complement strand
TTTAAGAAACTGCTGAAAGCCAACGGACTTCCCGACCTGCACGTTCACGATCTCAGACACGCCAATGCTTCCCTGCTCATTAATATGGGCGTTCCGGTAAAGGTGATTTCCGAGCATCTCGGCCATAAGAATACCCTGACAACGGAGAATATTTACGCGCACATCTTTAACTCGACAAAAGCCAAGGCATCTGAGGCAATCAGCCAAGCGCTGACCTTCGATACGGAACAATTTAGGCCATGCACAGAATAATGGTATTACGCACAGAAAACACCAGCCGGTTCGGACTATTACAGAATTCCGAAAAAGCTGGTGTTTATTTTGTGTTTAAATTGGTAAAAAGCTACTCTACGCTACTATACGATACACAGTGCCATAGTCCACGAACCCGCATGAAACGGCACTTTTCAAACTTTGCTAAACGATGTTGGTGCAAGCCATGACGGTTCGAGAAAGAAAATATTAATACGTTAAGCGCTGAAAGTGAGTTGATTCTCACCATTTTAAGTTCCATTGCCGAAGAAGAACTACTATCTACTTCGCAGAATATCCGCTGGTCCAATCAAAAACGCTTTAAGCAAGGCAAACTGCATTTAGTGACAGAACGCTTTATGGGCTATGACAGAGATGGCAAAGGCGGGCTTGTTATTAATGAAGAACAGGCGGTTATTGTCCGCAGGGTATTTGATGAAAGCATATCCGGTAAGGGGGTAACGCTTATTGCAAGAGATTTAGAAGCAGATGGGATTAAGAATGTGTCAGGTGGTATCAGGTGGCAGCCTTCAGTAGTCTTAGGAATGCTTAAAAATGAAAAATATGTTGGTGATGCTCTTTTGCAAAAGACCGTCACTGCCAACAACATTACGTTCAAGAGAAAGACAAATAAGGGCGAAGCGCCGATGTACTATATCAAGGATAACCACCAGCCAATTATTGAAAGAGAAAAGTTTGAACTAGTTCAAGAACTGCTTGCTGAACGCGCGCGCGGGAAAGGTTATAGCCCGGAGATGGCTTGGAAATATAAAACAAGATATCCTTTTAGCCACAAGATTGTATGCGGCAATTGCGGCAGAGGGTTTAGGCACCAGATTCATAACTGTGCCAGCCCGTTCAGGAAGGGGTTTTGGGGATGTGCTAACTATATCGAGCGGCGAGTGACTACCTGTGATATGCGGCCGATAAAAAACAACACTATTGAGAAGTTATTCGTCCGTGTTTTCAATAAGCTGCTAATGAACAGACATCTGTTAGCGAACTTTTCTGCCACACTCAGACTAGTTAGCCATGCTAAAATTTCCGGTGGCAAGCTTGACGATATTAACGCTGAAATTGATAGCTTGCTAAAGCAAGAACATGTATTGCTGCAACTATATGAGAAAGGGGTGACAGACAAGACAATTCTGCGGATTGAACATGAGAAATTAATCGGCAAACTTGGAAATCGGAGAGCAGAACGCAACAGCATTATTCAAAAAATCGAAGGCCAGGACGAGAGGGTAAAACAAACTGATGAGCTTATATCGTTTTTTGAAGGGATAGATAACCCCATAGAGAGTTTTGACGAGGAACTTTTTGAAACCATTGTGGACAAGTTGATAGTCAAGGAGCGCGAATGCATTGTGTTTCGACTGAAAAACGGCATGGAACTTGAAGAACGATATAAATTGCAGCGCGGCGACGATAAAGTGTGAGGTGATGAGCATGGCATCAGTTCCTTCGTATCCATATGGCTATAAATTGAATTTCCGTGGCAAGAAAGAAGTGCATGAAGAAAGAGCCGCGGTTGTGAGACTGATTTATCAAAAATACATTCAGGGGATGAATCGATACGCAATCACCTGGTATCTAATAAACCATAAAATTATGCGGCCGCGCGGCGACTCCTGTGCATGGCAATACAGCATGGTTTCCAAGATTTTAACGGATGAAAGGTATCTGGGAAATGACAGCCGGTATCCGATGATTCTCGCTCGGGAAATATTTGAGGCGGCCCAAGATGTACGCCAAAAAGAGAAGAATAAAGCGATTGCTACAAGGCATGAAAGCTGTAATGAAAAAAGAATGTATCCATTTTCCGGCTTTATCAAGTGCGGAAGTTGCGACAGCAATTATATAAGAGGATTGCAACGGCAAAACAGTAGTACGAGAAAGGCAAGCTGGCGATGCCGAAACTATAGGCTTAAAAATGAGGGGAAATGTAAGGCGAGCGGTAATATTTATGAAGAGATGCTAGAGGTGGTTTGTATTGAAGCTTACAACAAGGTTCGAAGGGACTGGATTGAGGAGAAAGTTATTCCCAATACAAAAACTTGTTTGACTGACGCGGATAAATCATTGGAGCTATTGATTAAAGAAACAATTGATCAGATGAGGACCGCCGATGAAGCCAGGTTACAGGAACTACAAAACGACTTGAATGTGTTGATTAGCAAGCGGACGGCAAGCGATTGGGAGGCTGCTCCGCTGGATTTAACAGATTATGCAACCGAGAAAATTAGAAAGCATTTTGAGAAGCATCCCCTGCAGATGACAAAACTAGATATCGAGCGGTTCAAAGAAGTATTTGCAGAGATTGTAGCTCTCGAACCAGGTGAGCTGAAGCTGATTCTTAAAAACGGCACTGAAGTACATCGAAAATATAAACCAATGAGAGGACCGGTGAAAAATGCGAAAGAAAGTAGAAGTTATACCCGCCAAACAGCTCAAAGAGCTCAGAGGACTTGAGCCGACTGCCCAAACCAGAGTGTGTGCGTATTGCCGGGTTTCAACAGATAACGAAGATCAGCTTAGCTCTTTAGAAGCGCAGATCAAGTTTTACTCCAACCTAATCGCTAATAATCCTGCGTGGGAATTTGTAGGCATTTATGCTGATGAAGGAATTAGTGGCACGAATACTAAAAAGCGGGCAGAGTTTAACAAGATGATTGATGACTGTATGGCGGGGAAGATTGACATGATCATGACAAAATCAATCAGTCGATTTGCGCGCAATACTTTAGACTGCCTTCAGTATGTACGTCAACTGAAGGAAAAGAATATTGCTGTATTTTTTGAAAACATAAACGCCTATACTCGAAGAAAGCCGATGATACGGGCGTTTGTCGGGGTATAGATGAGCACTTGGTGTTTGGCTGGTGTTTGAATTTATTGAACGGTGTTGAATGAGGTTATACGAAACTGTTTTCCCCCTGGCTGAGTAAGCATGAGGTGGTGAATTCTTGTGTCACAGGCATAATGGGTTAATAAAGAGTTATTACTTGACAATTTCTTTAAGGTTTGGTATCCTTCAATAGGCTTCAAGAATACTCATGAAGCGTCATGAAAATATTGGGGGTTATGGGAGGAGTTATGGACTGGAACAATTATACCAATAATACGATTGATGACTATAGATCGGTTATGTCATTTGATGTAATAGAACAATACGATACTCAAACACTTGAAGTGAAAGAAACAATTTCTGAACTTGCATATCTTACACACGACTATTTTCGTTATTACGGTAAATTTCCATCGAAAATTGGTCGTCATATTATTGAAACTCTTTTATCTGAAGGCTCGATTAATCCTGAAGAAGATTTTGTTTTTGATAATTATGTTGGATCCGGAACATCGTTAGTCGAGGCAAAATTAGCGGGATTTGAGGCGGGTGGACTTGACATAAATCCATTTGCTGTATTGGCTTCTAATGTCAAAACATATAATTACGATGTTTCTCTACTTAAGACTATTTGGGGAAAGCTTGTAAAAGATATAAATGCATATTTACCAAGTGATATTGAACAAATTACTCTTATTGCTGAAAAAGCAAGTGACCATAGTGAAGAAATTGAAAATTTCAACAAAAAGATTTATCTTGAATTCCCTGATATTGAAAAGTGGTTTTCATCCGAATCTATCTTTGAACTTTCTGTAATTAAATTCTTTATATTACGACTTCCATCAGATAAGAATAGGGAGTTTTTTTCTCTTGCCTTTTTTGCTATTATTAGGCGAGTTTCTCGTGCATATGATGCTGAAGTTCGACCACATGTAAACCAGAAAAAGAAATTGCGAAGACCAATTGAAGCATATATGAAAAAAGTGAATGAAATGATAGATACTATGCAATCTTGGAATAGCGTCACAAATCATAATCTGGCATCGCGCTCCTTTGTATCCAGTAATACTGATATTGCAAAAGTGAATTCAATTATTTCTTCACTAAGCAATGAGTATCATAAGAAGTTAGGTTTAGTTATTTCACATCCACCCTATTTAAACTGTTTTGACTACATACCGGTTTACAGATTGAAATTCCTTTGGTCCGTCGGGTTTAGCGAAATATACGGAACCATGGACTATTCTTCAATAAAAAAATCAGAGATTAAATCCTACCCTGCTTCTACAGACAAACTGATCAATTCATACTTCCAGCACAACGTAGATGCATATAGAATAATATATGAAAATCTAAAACCGAATGGTTTATGCTGTGTCGTTATTGGAGACTGTACGATTAATAAAGAATTATTTAGTGTGCACAAAATATTTATAAAATGTGCAGAGAAAATTGGATTTAAGGTAGACCGAATAGTATACCGAACTACAAGTTATGGGCTGGGCCGATACGCCTATAAACACAAGGCTGATTATAACGAAAGTAAAGATGGTAAAAAAGATGCCATCTTGTATTTGCGCAAACCATAAAATAGGCCGCTAACCATCGCTGGGTTAGCGGCCTATTTTATAGCGCTGTTAATCTTAATTTTCCGGCGTCATAGGAAAAGTCTACATAAGCATTTGATTCTATATCAAAAAGAATGCGATTTTCGTATCTTTCAATTACTCTAAAGACAGCATCTCTAACATCAGCAGAGCGGCTGAATTCGTTTTTTGTTATTTTAGGTTGCATATTTTCAAATCCAAATGTTTGCTCAAACTCTTGAAATGCATTTATCATTATTGCATCGGGTACGATCAAGTTATGATCAATACAAGTTCTAATAACATTTCTGGATTTCGACTCCCAATGCGAAAACTCACATAATACTAAAATTGAGATGACCGTTTTTTGTTCTTCAGCAATATCTTCTTTTCCCCAATGCCCATCTATCTTCCGTCTAATATCCATTGCAACCAACGATGCCTGTTTTGCTTTTTCAATTGTTTGTGGGCCAGTTAAGCAATCCCAAAGAGATATGACAGCGTGATTGTTTTCGATTCTATCTAAAGTTACTATTTTGCATTTGCGTATTATGCCAGGAACTGTATTATACAACGTAGCTCTTGGCGAAACAATCGTAAGATTATTATGTTCATCAATAGCTATTCTGATGGAATCACCAGTCTGCATAGCTATTACTTCTGTGCCACATTCGATTGAAGCTTGATTGTTATTGACTTCGCGCAGGGAAATACTTATGTTGTGAGTTGCTTGTGTACGACTTGCAGAAAAAGATACTGAAAATGAATCGCCAATACCAATCCTTCGTAAGTGTCGCCCGTTACTACCTGATTTGGTTACCTCCACCCCAACACATTTACACTCAATCGAACCAAATAAACGGTCTTTTGTGAGAGGATTATCGAAAAAACCAAACTCAACTTTATGCCCTGCTGTTGTATAACCTTCTAGCTTCCCTTCTGTATCCAGATGGCGTAACAGCTGAGGATTGCGATATATCATCCCCATCGTTAAAATCTCTAGCATATCACCAATTTTGCGACCGATTTGGTGTCCCATAATATTGTATGACTCGATGTATTTAAAGAGACTCGTTAGATAGGGAAATTCACGTAACTCAGTTGCCATATCAATTATCATTTTTTACCCTCCTAGTGCCATAGTGGAAAAATATTCAGACATTTTAACTGACACACTCTTTAATCTTACTATATTTTCCTATATACTGTCTATTGTGAATATTTCATAGTGGACTATGCTACCACTAATGAAGAGATAGGCCACGGTATAGGTATAGGTATAGGAAAGATGTTCACGAATGAAAACTGAGTTAGGTTAATTTGATGCAATATATGCGTTAGCTGCGCTAGTTTCGTAACGAGAAGCGAGGGGATAAAATGAACGATCTACGGCTTTACTTTTCTGATTTTTTTGGAGTTGACGAGGATGTTGTTGAGTCCTATGGAGCAGTTAATATTTCCCTCATTAACGATTTGCCACTTTTTATTGACCCATTCCTACTCTTTAACAGCGAAAAGGAGCAATATCAAGAAATACATCGGGAAATTATCTCGTATCTGCTCTTTTTGCAAATGCAAGCAGAAAAATATCCTGAGGCACCTGCCGGGATGATGTCTTCGTGGTACATTTTCTCGGAAGTCAAGCAGACGTGGCTAGGATTCAGTCTTGATGGAAATTCCGGGCGTGGTTTGGGTAAAGACTTCGCTTTAAATTTACATAAAGGATTACAGACTGTTTTTAAGGATTTTGGCAAAGAAAAAATCACGAGAAGTCCCCACTTGGAAAAACTTTGCCTGATTAGCCATTTGGTTGGAAGAGATAAAATAAGCGACTTCACAACGAATTTTGCTAAACAGTATTTATTGAAATATACTTCGGATTTTGCGACCGAGTATTTGGATGCAAGTCAGTGCAAAAAGTTTAACGTTCCCAAGGTTGAGTTCAATTATGATACTATGACATGGAAAGCAAAGGAATATTTGCTCCCCTGTTTCAATGACGATTATGTTTTATTAACACCGAGGGATTTGTTAACCCGAGATGACACATTTATTAATAGAACCGATATGGTGCGCAATCTAAGGAATATTGCTTCGACTGTGGAGAACGATTCTTTGCGGTTTGAACTGAATAATTATTTTATGGATGTTCTTTCAAAGAAAAAGAAAGAAATGTCTCAGACCGAGAAGGATAAGGCTGCTGCTAGACTCATATTGGAGAATCCCGAACTTATTGACTATTACATAAAATATAAAGAAGACAACGAAGCAACAGCAACGTCCATTAGCAAACAGGTTGTGGAGCAGGTTAAACAGTTATTCAATACACAGCTTCAAGAACTTGTTAAACTGCTTGTTGATAGGACGGATTTTTATAAAGCGGAAGTTGATTCACGCCAGGAAGCCTATAACCGAGTGATGTTTTTGAAATCGGTTATTGAGGATATGGATGGATATCGCATTTTTTATCTCAGTGGAAAGCCGCTTAAGCGAGAAAGTGATTTGCAAGTCATGTATCGTCTTGTCTGGTTTGCAAGCGAAATGGATGTGAACCGCGAGGTAAATAACGGACGGGGGCCTGTTGATTTTAAGATATCCAAAGGTTCGGCGAATGCGACGCTTGTAGAATTTAAGCTTGCATCTAACAGCAAATTGAAAAATAACCTTGCAAAGCAGGTTGAAGTGTACAAAAAAGCAAATTGTACCGAACGTGCTATCAAAGTGATACTGTATTTTTCGGATGATGAATACAAAAAAGTATCAGCTGTTTTAACTGAATTGGGCTTGCAAAGCTGTAAAGATATTGTTTTGATAGATGCAAGCAATAATAAGCCTTCGGCTTCGAATGTAACAATTTGATGTTATTGCTTCTGGAAGATTTAACGCGCTTAAGAGAGGGGCTGAGTCCGTGATACCAATGATTTTTTTGAATACTGCATGGATGGAACGTTACGAAGGTCTATTAGGCAATGATAAAGAAATTCATGGTGGCGGCTCCTACGTTGAAGAATATGGTTATGGGCATGAAATCTTCAATTTCCAAAAAACACAAGGTAAAGTTTATGGGTACGCACAGCCGGGGGGATTTAATAACCTTCGAAGATTGGGTGCAAGTGAAGATGATGACTACATTGATGGCGTTTTGGTGATCTTTACGGCAACACACAAAGATGGCGGAACATATATAGTCGGTTGGTACAAAGAAGCAACGTTTTTTAAGGACTATCAGAAAACAAAACTAAAAGAAAGAAAATTTAGGGATGAATATATTGGATACTATGCCGTTGCCAATGCTGAAAATGCTACGTTGCTAAGTGTTGACGAGAGATTTTCTTTTCCTGTTATTCCAAGAAGAGTAAAAGGTGGTATGGGACAGTCCAATATCTGGTATGCAGATAGTGCTGAAATGTTAGGCTTTAAAAAAGACGTTTTGCAACATATCGAAAAGTATGAAAAAATAAAAAGCAAGAGGTCGCATAAATCTTTTTCGCGCCAAACTGATGCTCAAGCGAAGAAAAAAATTGAGAGTATAGCCATTACGGAAGTTACCAGAGAATATACGGAAAGAGGATTTATTGTAACTTCCCGTGAATCAGAGAATTTAGGTTGGGACTTAGAAGCTATTCACAAAAAAACGATATTAAGGATAGAGGTAAAAGGATTATCTGGTGAAAATATTTCTGTTGAGATAACTCCTAACGAATATAAAAAGATGAATGATTATTGGGAAAGTTATAGGCTGTGTGTTGTAACGGAGTGCACCGTAAATCCAACACTTCATGTGTTTTCATATTCAAGTGAAAAGAATACGTGGCTGAATGAAGATGGTGACGAGTTGATCATTGATCAGATTATTTCCGCTAAGTGCTATGTTTAAATATTTTTTTAAATATCAGTGGGCGGCACAGCTGATATTGACCCGGTAGGGGGTATCAAATCTCTACGGCCTTTACCCCCCCCAGACCGCCGCCCCCCTTCACGCGAAAAATCGCAGAATTACGCAGGGGGGATACCCCGTTTGCCCCCGAAAGCCAGTATTTTTAGTGGTTCGGGGGTTTTTATTTCGCTGAATAGTACCGCTGGGCGCAGAAAAAGACATAGAAAAAACTTATAAATCTGATGGTTTTAGCCGTATTTTTCTGTAAAACTACTGCATGTTTTAATTTTGATTTTTGATTTTTGAAAAATTCACGCGAAAGGCCGGACGCGCTCTCCTGCTGAGAAGCGGCAGAGAATCAAACCGCCCCTCCCTTTTATCAAAAATAATCTTCTTGCTATCTGTGTCAATCAGAGGCATATATGTAGTAACCAAAGCAGAAGGGCGGGTGCTACGTATGAAATTGAAGATTCCCTATAGCGTCAAAGGAAAAGAACGCCAAAAATTAGCGCAGGCGGTCAGCGAAGTATTAAACACAGTGGCTCGCTACCAAGGCGTCCCAAGCTACGCCTATGAAATCGGCGGGTGCCTTCTGGACAGGCAGGGTACGCTCCATATCGGTAGCGAGGTGGATAGCGAAACCGTCCAACGGTTGCTGACCTATCTGGCTGAGCAAGGTTTTGTCGGTGAAGCGGAGGACAATGCCGACCAAGAGCATAGCGGCTTTGTGGTTTCGATGCCCAAGGGCAGCTTTACCGACAAGGCGCTGAACAACTTAAGCCGCTTGGCTCAAAGCAAGGGCGCTCTGTTCGGCAGAGCCTTCGGTGTGGATGTCCCGATTGTTTTTAGTCAAGCGAAATTCCGAAAAAAATCGTGCAAAAATCCGAAATTCACCTTTCGGAAATCCGAAAAAAATCGCGGGTCATTTTTGCCTCATGAGGGCATGTTTCATGCGGTAGCTTTCCCCTTCAAACAGTAGTAGGTGTCCGTGGTGGGCTAGTCGGTCAATCATGGCTGCCGCCATCTGGTCATCTGTGAAGATGCTGCCCCACTTGGAGAATTCAAGGTTGGTCGTCAAAATCAGGCTTTTGCTTTCATAACTGTCGGCAATGACCCGGAATAACAGCTGCGATCCTTCTTTGTCCACCGGTACATAGCCCCATTCATCCAGAATCAATAGGTCCAGTTTCTGCAATTCCCGTACCAGCCGCTCCAATGTGCCGGCGCGCCTTGCTTCCGCTAGACGCAGCACCATCTCCGTCACTGAGGCGAACTTTGTATTGAGGCCCTGCTCACAAGCCTTGACGCCAAGAGCGATGGCCAAATGGGTTTTTCCGGTGCCGACCGGGCCAAACAGCACCAGATTCTTCTTTTCTGCTACAAAGCTGCAACTGGTGAGTTCTTCCCGGGTCAGAGCCGCAGGAAACTTTATGCCGCGAAAGTCGTAGTCTTCAAAAGTTTTGTAAACCGGAAAACCTGCTCGTTGCATCAGGCGTTGTCGCCTGCTTTTCTCCCGGGCCGCAACTTCTTCCGTCAAAACTCGGTGCAAAAACTCTTCCTGTTTTGGAGTGGCTTCCTGTTCACACAGTTCAACAATCCGGCGGCTAAGCATCATCTGACGGCAACACGCTGTAATTTCTGCCCGCACTTCTTCCCGCTGTTTGGCAGTAATCATTGTATTTCACCGCCTTCGACCCGAAGCAGTCGGTCATACTGCGCAAGATCCGGCCCCAGTTCCGGAGGCGTATCCAGCCCATACCCAGCAAGTCTTGCCGCCAGCACTGCTGTATCGCACAAATTCAGGCTGCCGCGTTTCACGGCTTCTTCCATCGCCTGCATTGCAGTGTCAAATCCGTAACGATCCGACAATGTGGACAAGAGTTGCAGGCTCTTTCTGAGGTCGGTGCGGCTTTGTTCATCCAAGGTTTGCCTCAAAGGCTCCGAAAAGGTACTGCGTAGTCCGCTGTTTCGCCAGGCTCCCGTATTCTTGAGCAGCAGAGCCAAGCTGGTGCTGTGATCAAGATGGTCACTGCGCTCGCTGGAAAAACTGCGAAGATGACTGACCAGCACACTACCGTCCGCACGCAGAATGTCGATGGTGTGGGCCCGAATGCCGATTAAAACACTTTGTCCGGCCCATTCCGGCGTAGTGGAGTAGTAATGTTTTCCATCCAGACAGACCTTGCCGTAACCATCCGCCCGCGCGTATTCATAACGGCATACATTGAATCGCTGGCGCGGCAGCGGCAAAAGCGCCGCCCTGTCGGTCGCAAACAGAGTCTCTTCTGGCAGTTGCTTTTTGTAGTGGGCCTTTTGCATCAGCTTTTGCCCTTGCTCCAGCAGGCGACGATTAAATATCGGCAAGTCGTCAACATAGGGAACCGGCACAAACAGATTGGACCGGATATAGCCCACTTTGCGTTCCACATTGCCTTTTTCGTGGCCGGAGGCTGGGTTGCAAAACGACAGCTCAAATCCGTGATGCGCCTTGAACCGCCGGAACAGTTCGGTCAATCGTACCTGGTCGCCGATCCGGCGGCCAACGCCGGTGGCATTGTCAAAGATCAGCCTTGTGGGAACGCCGCCGATGGATTCGAAGATATCCTGCAGTCCCTGGCAGACGCACTCCGCCGTTTCCCCGCCGAAGACCTGAGTCAAACCGCCATTGCTATGCGGGAAGGAAACGCAAAGATATTTGCGCGAGATTCGTCCTGTCAGCGTGTCGAAGTCGGCTTCGCCAAAATCGACCTGCGATTCACCTGGCGGCCAGACCAGTTCAAGAAATCCGGGCGACTGTTTTTTAGCCTCCCGCACCTGCTTCACATAACGTTGAACGATCGGGTAGGAGCCGGTAAACCCGGGACATTCCTCATTGAGCCGGTCGAAGATTCGTTTTGCCGTGTGCCGCTGCTTGTATCGTGTTTTCCGATCTTCTTCCAACCAGCCATCGATGACCGGTTTCCATGGGTCGAGTTTGGACTCAGTGAGGCGAACTACTGGCGGTTTAGGCGAATAGCATTCTTGCTGCATGTATTTGACAACAGTTTTCCAGTCTACAGATAATTTGCGGGCGATTTCTGAAGGACTTAATCCTCGCAGTTGAAGTTCTTTGATCGTTTCGATTTGATCCATGGAGAGCATCGTTCCTTTCTCCCTTCCTCATCATAGCAGTGCCTGATAAAGAAGTTCGTGATTTGTGGTGCGTAATCTTTTTCGGATTTCCCAATGCTCTTTTTCGGATTTCGACACGATTTTTTTCGCCATATTTAGTCTATATTAAACAGTCCCGATGCCTTTGATCAACGGGGATACGGTCAGCTTCCCTTGGTTCCCCAAGACCACAGAGCCGGACGAGATTAACGCCTATACCCAGTTTGTCGACAAGCTGTGCGATATGGCGAGAGCGCTAAAGTGGGCGATTGCTCAAACGGTGGAAACGGACAACGACAAATACGCCTTCCGCTGCTTTCTCCTGCGGCTTGGTTTTATCGGGGGCGAGTATAAAATGGCGCGGAAGATATTGCTCCACAACCTCGATGGCGATGGCGCGTTCCGCAGAAAGAAGTAAAAAACAGGAGGCAGTGCTTTGGTGGCACCGTCTCCTGCTTTTTTGCTTTTCTAGGCCATCTGCAATACCTTGACCGCTTCCGGCAGAATCAGCTTGCCGTCCAGACGTTCATAGGCTGTGAAGCCGATTTGCCCTTGAACAGCATACATTTCATTCAATCGCTTAATGGTCAGCGGCTGGCGCTCAATTACCCAGTAGTAGGAGAGATCACCGAAAGCGATCGCCTTTTTACCTGTTGTTGGGGCGGGCATAGCCAGCGATGTGACGACAGGCTTGCCGAAGATGGTTTCGCGCTCGGCGTTCCACAGGGGATTGCCTACGCTGTCTTTTAGCGTCCGCAGCGCCATTGCGGTATCGTCATGCATGAGGAATACGGCGTTGGCGCGGTGTTCGGCTTTCAGCGAGAAGTAGAGTTTGGTCAGTTCGTCATAGGTGATGGCAGTCGCGTTTGCCGCCGTAACGCCAACCTCCGCGCCGCTGCCGCTGAGTAATCCGGTGGGCTGGTTGGTTCCTGTGCCGTTTAGAAAGGCCGCTTCCTCGGCTCTGCCGAAACGTCTGGCAAAAGCGGTTACGAGATAGTTTTCAAGGTCGAAGGCATTATCGCTTACAAAGGAATTCTTCAGCCGGACAAGGCTGGCCAGCTTGTAGGAATAGACCGGAAACGGCAGAATGGTATCGGAACTTTCCGGAATCGTCGCGCCCTCTGCTACCCAGTCTGCTGTCCCGGTGGAGGTGACCGCTTGGATAGTTCCGTCCGGCGAGGTGGTGTTGACCACAGTGGCGAGCCTGCGGAATACGTTGTCTTTGGCCAGCGCCTGGTCGAACTTGGCTTTAAACTCATCGGGCGGCATATACGAATCGGCGCTAACGGCCTTGCTCGACAAGACGGGAAGGTCGGCTTTTTTGCCCCGCATCATGTTCCAGAAATTGTGTTCATAGGTGTAGTTCATCATATTGTTTTCCTCCTGACATTTTTTAGATTAGGCCCATTGACGGGCGGCGCAGTAGTCCAGCATTTGCGCGTAGGTGTCGAAATACTGCCCGGAGCCGCGATGCTCAATGCACCAAAGCTTTCCCCAGTCGGGATGCTTGCAGCGCATAATGATCGCGGCTTCTTTTACGTTTTGCGGCAGGACTCGGATTACTTCAAAGTTGTCCAAGTCCAGTCCAATCCACAGGTATCGTTCCTGCTCTTGGCTGATTTGCATTTTGCTCACCTCCTTACTTTTTTCTGAATATCACATGGTTTTTTATCGTAAAGCCACACTTCGACGCACTCCTCAAAACCCGCTAAAATAAAGGACTTTTAGGCTTTGTCGCAGGTTGTCGCAAGTAAAATAGGTCATCCCTTACGAGAAGCGATTTTTGAAACAACCTGTTTTTGCTGCGACAACCTGCGACAAGGTGTGTTTTAGAGAAATTCGCTGTGCAGCTTATAGCCAATTAAAAGTGTGGTTTCACTGCCGCCCTCGCGTGGTCTTCGGCGGGTGACGGTGGCGGTGGACATGAGCGCCTGTTTAAAATTCTTGATGTTCTCGGTGTAGTGGCCGTTTTCCGCGCACCAGCGCTGGTACCGGAAGTAGACCGAGGAAGTGCGTTCTTCACCGTTGGGGTCTTTCTCCAGCGCATCTTCCATAAACAGGGCAATCTTATCGCTGTCGTGGCGGTAAGCGTCGGTGGCGGCTTTGACTGAGTCCGGCTGCGTAAAGCCTTCTTCGGCAAGGAGACGGTAGCCCTTGACCAGCCAGTTGAGGATGGCGCTCTGATTCTTTGCCTTGGCGAATTCCCGCTTTAGCGTTTTGTCCTGCTCGGATTCGGCAAAATGGCGCTCAAAGGGGATGATGATCACACGCCCACTGGAGAAAAGCGTCATGTCGTTGATCACAGGCAGGTAGTTGGCGTTAATGTACAGCTTGAATTGCGGCGCGAAGTCGAAGGAATTCTCATGCAGGAAACGGGCATTGATGGTGTCGTTGCCTGTCATGCTTTTTACCTGCGCGGCATTCAACACCAATCCCCGGCTGGGTTCGGAGATATTGGCGAACCGCACTCCGGCGAGCCGGGCGATGTCCTCGGAAGGATTGGCGCTATTCGTATTGTTCTTTAGGCTGATGGTTTCCGGTCTTGCGGTGCAGCCATAGCTGCCGAGTACCCTTAGCACACTTTCGCAAAGCGTACCCTTGCCGTTGCGTGTGGTCGCTCCATACAGGACGAATAGGCACTCATAGCGGGTATCGCCGCTGATGCCATAGCCAAGAGCCTTTTGCAAAAACCTTGCTTTGTCGGCATCGCCGCTGGTGATTTCATTTACAAAGCCTTCAAAGCGCTCGCAGCGAGAGACGGGGTCATATTTGACCGGGGATATTTTCGTCAGCCGATCTTCACTGGCGTGGGGCGTAAATTCCATAGTGTCAAGGTGCAGCGTTCCATTGGCGCAGTTGAAGATGAAAGGATCGCGGTCAAACTCGCTCATAGCAATGGGGTAAACCCCCTGCGCGTCCTTTAGCACCACTTCGCGGTATTTGCGCTGCTGCCACCTGCGGCAGTAGTCGATGAAGGCATTGCGCTGGCGCTCGTCTTGAATGTCCACAGCGTAGATGAGAAGCGCATCGGCCAGTTCTTTGCATAGTTCCATTACCTTGAGGTTTCCCGTATCCGGTTTCCAGATGCCGCCGCCATAGCAGTACCAGATTCTCCGTTCCGGCACATAGCGGGCCACAGACTGGTAGCAGTCGGCAAACAGGCGGCTTGCGCCGATGTCCGTCCAGGCATATCGGTCATTACTTTCGGGCCGCAGGGTTTTCAAGTCTTGGACGGTGTCGTTAAAATCATCGGAAGCCGAGCGCCCGGCGATGGGTTTATAAAATTCCGCAGCCAGCGCCACAGCGTTACCCAAGGTGAATGCGCCGTAGGTGGAGCCGCACAGCGGGCGATTCCATTTGCCGCGCATCAAGCCGGACTGCCGAAACAGCCTGTCCATTTGCTGGACATCCCCGCCGCACCAAAAGGCCAAGATTCCCGCCAGCGCCATATCCGCATCGCTTGGGCTGTCATAGCCGGAAATGTCTCCGTTCCACAGCTTGCAGAATTTCTCGGCTTGCTTGGACTGTGCGAGTTTCTCCAGCACCGATGTGTCCGAGAGATAAGATTTTCCGGTATTCGGCTTTGCGGTTCCTATTGGCTTCGGACGCTTCATGTACTTGTCCAGCACTGTCCTAAGCGCTTCGCTGCGTTCTTCGATATTGCGGGCGCGAAGGACGTTTCCGGTGACGGTCAGGAACTTGTTTGTCGCACCGCAGACGTATACTTCCAAGCCGATTTTCCGGTTGTTGATATAATAGAAGGCTTTATCATATTCGAAGCCTTCGGCGGAGAACAAGATGCGTACTCCTTTGCCGGAGGGACTCAGTTCCGCATAGCTGTCCATGGTTTCTACCACATCCGTAGCAAGCGGAGTCAGCGTTCCGTCCGCCTTGACGCAGTGGTCGATGTCAATGGCAGACAAACCGTCGAACACGCCCACGCCAAGACCGTCATAGCTGCCTACCTGCGCAATGGCAGTGGCGTAATCGCAAAAGGTGCCTTTGTTGTTGGACTGCGCCCGGCTTCGGGTACGCATATCGTAGGGCACCTTGGTCGGCTTGCCATCGCGCTGTTCCAGCTTATAGCCGCAGAAACTTCCTGTGGTTTTTAGGCTTTGCGGCAGGTTGTCGTACATCGCTTTCCCTCCTTTCTTCGCGGAATGTGTTTGCCATAGTTAGCCTTCAAAGCCATTTGCGCCAAGGGCAGATAGCTGCTCGCACAGCCTGTCGTAATTGATGAGGGCTTTTTTGCCTACATAAATGACGGGCAATTTTCCCGCTTTGAGGAGCAGTCTGAGTGCGTGTTCGGGGAGAATACCCGTTCTTGCGGTTTCTCTGATCGTCAGCATGGTCGGTTTTTTGTGTTCCATGAAATTCTCTCCTTCCGTGAGTTTCTATACATTATTATATAACGAACGGTGAGAAAATTCAATGGTTAATCTCACAGAAGGTTATCCAAGGAAGCGATACGCCATAAAACAATCTAACAAAATGTTATAAGTCGCTTGACTGGGTTAACAGTTAGTGATAATATAAAGCTGCGAGGTGATAGAAATGTTTGCTGATAGACTGAAAGAAATTCGTACTGAAAAAGGCATTACGCAGGTTCAGCTTGCCGAAACGATGGGTGTATCCAAAGGCACAGTTGCCATGTGGGAAACAGGCAAACGGGAGCCGAACTTTGAAACGCTCAATGAGTTGTCCGAAATATTCGATAAGCGCATCGACTACATTTTAGGCTACTCCAACGATGCTTCTTCTCCGAAAATGACCGAGGAGGACATTGAGCAGCTTGGCGTGTGGGCAGCGGAAGACAGCTTCAATGAAACGGTGACCGCATACCTCAGGCTTGATGAATATGGCAAAGCTGCTGTCGAGAGCCTTATCCGCGCGGAAATGGTTAGATGCCATGAGCAGGAAACTCTGCTCCCGGCAAGCGGCTTTTCGGTAGATATCCGACTGAAAAAGGATGTGAAGGACGATGCCGAGTGTAAATAAGCGGGGCGATACCTTCCGCATCATGGTGTCCCTTGGCTATGATCTCAAAGGACGCCAAATCAGAAAGACCACAACATTCACGCCGCCGGAAGGCGTTACTCCCGGCAAGGCTGAAAAGCTGGCGCTGGCCTTTGCTCACGAATTTGAGAAGAAGTGCCAAGGCATGGCGAATATGAACGAGAACATTCGCTTTGTGGAACTTGTGGATTGGTATTACGAGCAGATCGCGCCGCACAAGCTGAAGGAAAATACCATGTACGGCAATCGGAAACTGATTGATTTGTATGTCCTTCCCTACATCGGCCATCTGAAGCTGAAGGATGTAACCACAGCAAGGATTGATGAACTGTTCAATCTTCTGCTCAAAAACGGCAGAACGACTGAAACCTACCGCTTGAAAGACCCCGCTTATCTGCCGAAAGGCTCATGGCGTCCCACTTCAAGAAAGGCAGGCGTGACGATGCCCACATTGAGGGAGGCGGCTCGTGGGACTGCGGTCACCAAGCCGACTGCTGAGAAAATCGCGACGGCAATCGGGAAAAAGCTAAAGGATGCCTTCGCTCTGGAAAAGAGTGGCGGCGGCTTAGACCCGCAGACGATTATCCGAGTGCGGACAGCAACGTCTCCCATTTTCTCCACAGCTGTCAAAAAGGAGATTATGTTCAAGAATCCAGTGACAAATGCAACCTCGCCCAAGCGGGATGAAAAAGAGAAGCTGTTTCTGGATGCCGATGGCTGCAGACAGCTTCTTGGTATTTTAGACGGGCCGAACAATCCACAGGTGGGCAGAGCCATTGCCATGCTGCTCTATAC
>NZ_KB894615.1 GCF_000374545.1 Anaeromusa acidaminophila DSM 3853 | reverse complement strand
ATTGACGCTCGAAAAATTGCATCCACCAATCTTCTGGAACGGCTAAACAGGGAAATACGCCGTCGCACTAAAGTCGTAGGCATTTTCCCAAGTATGGATTCCTACATTCGCCTAGTGACCAGCTATCTTATCGAATATAGCGAGGACTGGTCTAGCGGGCGTTCTTATATAAATCCTATGCTTATCAACGAAATTCAACAACAGTTGAGCAAAAGCGCTTAGCTATTTCGGAGTGCGATGGTTTTTGCGAACATTCCTTGACACTATCAAGGGGATGGAGCTATGTTGCAAAAAAAGAATGTAGAAAAACTTGTGAAGCAATTTTTGTATTTAAATACTTGTAACGTTCCCGATGGTTGTAATTTTCAATTTGGTGTTGAAGACTTGCTGAAAAATGTGTGGGAGAACCAAACTGAAACATATCGGCATGAATGCAATGGCAATATGGCGCAAACGGACAGAGAAACCATTGAGGAAGTTTTGTGGGACTTAGTGTATACTCGGGCGGTTACGCCGCATTGTAGAATAACAGCGAGAAGCCAACAGCATTTTTTTACCAACAAGAGGAATGTCGAAAAAGTAATATCCTGATGTGAGAAGGCCATCTTCTAAAGCGTCCCTTAGAGGGACGCTTTTTACTTAAACTTAGTAACCGATTTTGCGAGAAATTGTAACAAATTTGACATATTGAAAAGGTATAATTAGCAAGAAGAAGTTTGTAAAATAGAAACTGGTAAAAAGAGTAGGGATAAGGTGAAGCCGTCATAGTATCTGAAATATAGTACATAGGAGAGAGTATGATGCATTATCGCAGTTGTTTTATCGTCGCCCTGTTTTTACTATTGTTGATGCCGTGCCAAGCGGAGATGGCCTCCTCTAGTAGCTCGACTACGGCTCAGAAGTTGACGCAAGTGCGCTGGGCTAATCATACGGATGCGACTACCGGGGAAAGCAGTTTGCGGCTTGTTTTCGACGTTACCGGTCCGGTTCAGGCTGCCGGAAGCCTAGAGAGCACGACGGCGTCCCATTTGAAAGTGAATATTAGTGGCGCGGTGCCGGAAAAAGAAGCGGATTCGGTTAAATTAGATGGAGATATTGCTGATCGGGTCACTATTAATCATGGAACTGGGCAAACGAGTCTGATTGATATTGGGCTGCCGTCTACGATTAATGATAGTGACTATAAAATATTTACGTTGCCGAAGGATAGCGCAACAAACAAGCCATTTCGAGTGGTTGTCGATATCAATAAGCATGCTTCGCAAGCGGTTATCAAGTTTACTCCCGGTCTAAAAGGAAAAGTGGTTGTGATTGATCCTGGGCATGGCGGCTCTGATACGGGGGCGATAGGACCCGACAATATTCAAGAGAAAACGGTCACTCTGGCAGTTGCTTTGAAAACAAAGAGCATGCTGGAGCAAGCGGGAGCGAAAGTAATTTTAACCCGTACCGATGACCGTGATGTTTTTGCTCCGAATGATAGCGCGGTAGAAGAACTGGGAGCGCGAGCGGCTGTTGGTAATAAGAATAAAGCCGATGTGTTTGTTGATATCCATGCCAATTCGTTTAGTGATCCAAAGGTTAGCGGGATCGGTACATATTATTATCCAAAAACGATTTACGATAAAGTACTGGCTCAGAGTATACAAGACAGTATTACTCGAGGCGGCGGGCAAGTTGACAGAGGAACTTGCTCAGCTGAATTCTATGTTCTTAACCATACGACCATGCCGGCATTTCTGATTGAGTTGGGATTTCTTTCAAACCAAAATGAAGAAAAATTGCTCACTACGTCGCAATTTCAACAACAACTAGCCCAAGGAATTGTTAATGGCTTAGACAACTTTTTCAATCAAGCAGCTGCTAGCAGTAGCAAATAAAGCTTGCGCTTTTAGCGTGACTCCGTAGAAAACGAAAGCTCCTGTCAAATTTTCAATAATTTGGCAGGAGTTCTCTTCTTTTTAAGGAATAACACAAGCAGCAGTTCTATTATTCCTACGTTTATAAGGAGAGATTACGATGAAAAAGAATCGTTTTGGGGCGCTGCTCGTTGGGTTGCTAGTAATGCTGCTTGCCGTTCCTGTTTCGCAGGCCGGGGCAGAGCCCAATCAGCAGATCCTGGTAGATGCGAATAGTGGGAACACGTATTCAAAAATCGGTTTTGCGCTTATGAAGGAAACCATAGGGCCTTTGGCGCTTGGTATGGCTGCTGATGATGTTGTAGCGCAACTGGGCCAGCCGGGAGAAAAATCGGATGCGAAAATTTGGGGTGCTGATAAAATGGAGCACCAATATTGGTATTACCCTGCTAAGGGCGTTGAGCTTGGAATGATAAAAAGTGACGGCACACAGGTTATTGAGAGAATCGTAATAAAAAATTCCTGTGCTTATGAAACCCAGCGAGGTATTAAAATTGGCAGCAGTGAGACGGAGGTCCAAGCTGCGTATCAAGATGCGATGAATCCAGGGGCCAGCAGTCCAGGGAAAAGAATAGTTTGCGGCACGGTGTATGGAGGCATTATCTTTGATGTACAAAATAATGCTGTTTCATCCATATTTATTGGCGCTGCCGCCGAATAAATATGGAGGCTTCGTTATGGGCGAAGCCTCCTCGATTTTAGCCAAAAGAGATGGAACAAGACAGTAAGAGAAAAAGGGAGGATTGATTCATGAGAACTCTATGGAAAGAATTGCGGCTATGGGCCTTGGCGTTGGTGTTGTTGCCAAGCCTGTTTACCACCGCTCCGGCGGCAGCCGCTACGTTCTTATTTGTACCCATCGATGATCGGCCGGTCTGTTTGCAATATACGGTGGAGACGCTACAAGCGGCAGGGCATGAAGTATTGACGCCTCCGGTAGAGATCCTGTCTACGCGAGGCCGTCCTGGCGATGCGGATAAATTATGGGAATGGGTTTTCGCCCATGGCCGGGAAGCGGATGCCGTGATCTTGTCCGCAGATTCTTTGATTTACGGCGGACTGGTTCCGTCGCGGACGCATGAAATCGCCGAAGATGTACTTGCTCGCAGGGTAGCTAAATTTGCCGAGTTCAAAGCGGCAAATCCGAATGTCCCGATCTATAGCTTTTCTACCATTATGCGGACTCCCAAACAAAGCGCTGGCGGAACGGACGCGTCGTATTACGAGAAATATGGGTACCAGATTTATCGTTTGACGGCGTTGTGGGACATGAAAGAAGTAAACGGCCTTACCAAAGCGGAAGAGCAGGAAGTACAGCAGCTGACTGCCGCTATTCCTCAGGCCGACCTGAAAGATTGGATGGATCGGCGGGGGAAAAACTACCGAGCCAATACCAAGATGCTGGAAATGGCAAATCAAGAAGTCTTTCGCTATTTTATGATCGGACGCGATGATTCCTGGCCCTACTGCCAGTCTCACAAAGAAGCGCGGGATATGGCGCCGTTAACGAGCAAGCTGTCGAAAGCTCGCTTCGCTATCTTTGCCTCTGCAGATGAGGCGGGGATGCTGCTCTTAACCAGGGCTGTGAATGATCTCACCTTTCAAATTCCCCGTGTCTACACGTTTTATAGCCCTGGGACCGGGCCACGAACCGTGCCCGCCTATCAGGGAAACACAATGGGCGAATTGATGGATGCTAATATTCGGGTGGTTGGCGGCTACAAAACTTCGTCGCCGGAGCGGGCTGATCTGATTGTAGCGGTTGGCATGCCGTTTAACGGTGTGACCTTGGAAGCTGCTGTCCCTGAAAATACGGATACGTTACGCCCGGAAGTTAAAGTCTTTGTTGATGAAATGGCCGGATATTTGGATAAAGGAAAACGTCTGGCGTTGGATGATGCCGCGTTTAGCAACGGGGCGGATAATGCGCTGATGGCGGAGATGACTAAGCGCAAGCTGCTTCCTAAACTGGCGGCTTACGCTGGCTGGAATACGGCAGGCAACAGCACCGGTTATGCTATTTCCCAGGGAATACTGTCCGCTTCCACTTCATTCCCAGCGCGGGAACGGTTGATCTCCGTGCGTTTGCTGGATGATTGGGCGTACCAAGCCAACGTTCGCCAAGCGGTGAAGCGGGAGGTCGTGCAGCCGGGCGGAGCTAGTTCCGTGGATTTGGGGTCCTTGCGCTTACAAATCGAAGCCGCTACGACCGCCGGTTTAAAAGCCTTTGCAGTCCAACACTTCCCGGAATATAACATCCAAGGATTGCGGGCCACTCACCCGTGGAACCGCATGTTCGAGGTGAAAATTGATTTTGAAAAGTAGGTGGTGATTAGGAATTCTCCTTATTTTAGGCAATCCGGTTGAGTACTGTCTCTAGTGAAGTGACAAAAAAACGTTGAGGAGGTACGACATGAACGCGAGGAAAATTCTGGTGTTGGTTATGGCTCTTTGTTTTAGTTTCACTATGGCCGTTTCGGCCAACGGGGCTCAGGCAACCGATTACTCGAATCCAGCGCATTGGCTGGCGTTACCGGAGACGACGGACAAGCAAGTGGATGTCTTTTATCTGTATCCTACGGCTTGGCAAAAACAAACGCCTACCGAGCCGAACGTTTGTGAACTCGACAACCCCTCTATGGTGAGAGGTTCAAAGCTGGCCTTTGCCAGACAAGCGACTGCTTTTGAACCCGCCGCTAATGTGTATGCGCCGTTCTATCGTCAGGCGGACGCGGCGTATTGTTTGTCATTGCCAATGGAAGAGCAAGAAAAGTTTATCGGAGGCATACCTAAAGCCGATGCCTTTGCGGCATTCGACTATTACATCAAGCACTACAATAAAGGGCGTCCGTTTATTTTAGCCGGACATTCGCAAGGGTCTAATTTGCTAGTATTTTTGTTATCGGATTATATGAAGCAACATCCCGACGTATACGCCAGAATGGTGGCGGCCTACGTCATCGGTTATTCTGTTACCGATCGGTATTTGGCCCAGAACCCGCATCTGAAATTTGCGAAAGGCCCGGATGATACGGGCGTAATCGTTTCCTACAACACCGAAGCGCCAGTGGTTGAAGGGAACAATCCGGTTGTTCTGCCTGGCGCGCTGGTGATCAATCCGATTACGTGGACCCGGGAAGAAACCCTCGCAACCGCGGAGCAGAATTTAGGGTCCATCGTGCTGAAGCCAACCGGAGAAATTGCTGCTTACAACGTGAAAAACTATGCGGACGCTCGCATCGATAAAAAAAGAGGCGTCTTGATTTGTAGTACAGCTGACGTAGAAAAATTGTCCCCAGGGAATAAAGTGTTTGGCAAGGGTGTATTTCATAGCTTTGACTACCCGTTTTACTACAACAACATCCAGCAAAACGCCACTAACCGAGTAGAGAAGTATTTGGCGGCCATGAAAAAAGCGTCTTGATTTCATCTAGGTAGGCATTGCCAAGTTGGTTGAAGCTGAGGCGCCTGATACAAAAGAAATACGGTCATGAAGAAACCGCCTCAACCTTCGGGTTGAGGCGGTTTTCATTTACTCTAAAACCACTCGCTATTAGATTTCCAGTCGTCTTGCAGTCGAAGTTGAGCTTTGTCTCTATACTTTTTAGTTTCTGGGAGATTGGGGAATTCGGATAAGACTATTTTATAATAGTTGATCGCCTCGGTTTTGTTTCCCATCAACTCAAATGCTTGCGCTAGGTTAAAATTCATCTCTTTAAGGTTGGGATCAAGCCGAAGTGCTTGCTTGCAATCATCGATTACCTGTTTGTATTCTTTAAGAAGTCCATATATATCAGCTCGATACGTATAAGCGACTGCGAGATGAGGAGTCAACTCAATCGCTTTATTTAGATTGTCTAACGCTAGTTCATATTGCTTTTTCTTTTTATAAACAATTCCTCGGCCTAAATAGCCATTAGAAGAGCTTGGTTGCAACTCGACTTTTTTGTCAAAATCGGCCAAGGCCAAATCAAATAATCCTTTTTTAAGATAAGCATCTCCCCGATTATAATAGGCTGCATCATAACTAGGATTTAATTCAATGGCTTTACTATAATCTGCAATGGCTACATCGTAGTGATGGATATTGCTATAAGCAGTTCCCCGGTTGTAATAGATGATAGGACTACTAGGGGCCAGTGCAATTGCTTGGGTGTAGTCGTTGATCGCTGCATCAAATTGTTTTTTAGAAAAATAAGCATTGCCGCGATTAACATAAGCGGAAGCATAGCCAGAATTTAATTCGATTGCCTTACTATAGTCTAATATAGCCTCCGTATAATGATGTTGGGCTAAATCCTTATCGCCCCTATAAAGCCATTGTTCGGCGGTAATTCCTTGTTCTTCTTGTGTAGCTTCGGCATAAACTGGCACAGTAAAATAGAATAGCAACGATAGTGTCAGGTAAAGAATTGTTTTCATTTTAGCTTTCTCCTTATCGTTTATATACGTGCCCTATATTCTAGCAATCATCATCCAATACCTGCCAAGTGCGGGGTCATAGGTAGTCCAAATTGCCGATGCGTTTTGCTCTGAATACATCACTACTATAGACTCGCAAAAAACACTATGTGAAATTTTTGGAATGGGCAGGTAAACGTACTTTGTTATGGAAATGAATAAACGATAAGGACAGTATAATCGGCCTAGTAATATGATATAATCGTCTCTAAAAGGAACCGGAAGGGCGCTTGCGCAGGAGCGTCAGCGGAGATGAATCGTGTGGCGGTTCGTTGGACCACTGCTGAAGGGAGAAGGATGAACGATTGATACCATGCTTGTTATTCAGATGAATCTTTTCATGGTCCTATTACTATCACTTGTTGCGGTTCATGCTTTTTCTAAGCTCCAAAGAAGGGCTAATGCGGACCATCGGATGTTTTTGGCGCTGTTAGTACTAACGATGGGTATGCTGGTATTGGAGATTTTCAGCGTAGTGTTGAATTCGCCTGCCTTTATCGGCTTTATAACCGTACACAGATTGGTGGATACGATTGGATTTACATTGACGCCGCTGGTGCCCATTTTTGCACTGCTATTCATTCGTGCCAAAACAGACAGCTGCAAAAATATAAATAGAAAGCTTGTTTTGTGGTTAGGCCTACCTCTTTTCGTAAATACGATTCTATCAATAGGCAGCTTTCAGTTTAACTGGATCTTTTCGATAACCGATGAAAATGTGTATCTGCGAGGACCTCTGTGGTTTGTCTCGCCACTGACAAGTTATTTTTATTACGCCGTAAATCTACTGCTATTATATAAAGCTAGAAAAGGGCTTAATAGAGAAGAACTTTTCATCCTTAGCTTGCTTACCCTCAGCCCAGCCTTGTTGTCTGTGTTTCAATTGTATTTCTATGTGTATCTAACGATTTGGAATAGCATAGCGATTGCGGTTGTGATTAACTATATTTTTATTGTGCATAGCCAGGTGAAGATTGATCCGCTAACACGCTTGGGGAACCGGGCGGCCTATGATGAACAGCTTGAAATCCTGAATCGAAAAGAAAATCTTGTTTTAACCGTGGTGAATATTGATCTGGATAACTTTAAAACGATCAATGATGCCTTTGGACATCAGGAAGGTGATAAAGTTCTGCGACTATTCGCTGAGCGCATAAAAGAAGTATTCGATGGAAAAGGAGTTTCTCTTCGCTTAGGCGGCGATGAGTTTATCGTCTTGGTCAATGAGAACCGAAAGGAAATCGTAGAGACTTACATAAAAATCCTAAAAGGAAGCATGAAGGCATACAATGAAACTAGCGGTATGCCCTATCAAATTAAATTTAGCTATGGCATGGCTATCTTCAACAGCTCGTATAAAGATGTGCATGAACTCGTTCGGTATAGTGATAAACTCATGTATCAAGAGAAGAATAAGCGGACTGCAACGTGCTAATCACTAAGGGAACATGGGTGACATATAAGCTATCATGAATATTCATCTAAGTATGGTATGATAAATACAGCAGCAACATGCTTCGGTCATGTTACTGCTGTATAATGCTTTCTGGTGATAAATATGATAATAAAAATAAATTGTATCTAGAAGAGGATACGCTGGAGGAAAAATGGCACGTGGAGGCACTAAAGATAGGATAAAACAAGTAGCTCTTGTTCTTTTTGCGAAAGATGGTTATGAAGCAACAAGCATGGAACAAATTGCAAAGGGAGTAGGGATAAAAAAATCGTCGCTATATGCTTTTATTAAAAGTAAAGAGCTATTGTTTTGGGAACTATATGAAGAGCTTGAAAGCAAATACTTGAATTATATGCAGGAGCTTTTTTCAAGCTCCGAAACGATGGTGGCAGACGATCGGTTGCTATTCCTATTTAAGCGATATCTGTTGTTCTATCATGCCTCTGGCGCACAAGAAGAGGTGGCGGCTAGAGATTTTTGGATTCGTGTTATGTTTTTCCCACCAACGAGTTTTAAAGAGAAAATTATGGTGCGATCTCTAGGGTATGAGCAAGAACTAGGAAAAAAATATATTGAGATCATGATAGAAGGCATGACGCAAGGAACGATAAAAAAAGACAACCCGGAAGACCTTCTAATTTCGTTTTACAGTTTGCGTCAAGGGTTATATTCATTGATGACGGTATTTATGGAAGGCATGAAAAAGGAAGAGAAAGAAGAACGGATAGATAAAGTCTGGCATAATTTTTGGCAAGGAATTAAAGCCTAATGAAATAGGCGCTAGCGAAGCGCAATTTAAAAAAAAGAGTTGATAAGCAAGGAATGCTCTGGTGAATAAAGAGCGTTCCTTGACTTTTTTCTTAATACGATATAATATTTTACCTAACGAACGGTCGTTTTAAAGAGGTGGGGAAATTATGAACAACAGAGAAAAACAAAAAGTGTCTGCTACGGCAATAGGTACTTGTATTATGCGTGCTACGTCCTATTACGAAGACAGCTCTTATTATAAGAGCGATGATTTTATTGCGCCGCAAATGATATCTGCTGGCATGAAAGTTGCAGTAAAGCATAAGTTCTTGCGCAACATCTTGAAAAAAGCAATATTTAAAGTGCCGGGTATCTATGAGTATGTAATCGCTAGAACAAAATTTATTGATGCTGTATTCAATGCTTCCTTGGAGAATATAGAACAAGTTGTGCTTTTAGGCGCAGGTTTTGATTCCAGGGCTATCCGCTTTAAACAGCAACTAGAAAATGTAAAAATCTTTGAGTTAGACTCTTTGGCAACACAACAAGCTAAACTGGATAAACTTCAAAAAATGGAAGTGACTGTTCCGAGCAATGTCAATTATGTTGCCATCGATTTTAACCGGGAGTCGACGGCGGAAAAATTAGCGCAAGCTAACTTTCAAAAAAACAAAACCTGTCTATTTCTCTTAGAAGGACTAACGTATTATCTTGAAAAAGAAGCCATAGAAAGCACCATGAAAATGATCAGCGATCATTGTGCGCAAGGAAGCAGGCTTGTATTTGACTATGCAGATGCTGCAATCGCTAAACAGATCATGAATGTTGATGAAGAAGGCATAAAACGATTACAACGCGACCTTGCAAAGGCGGGAGAAACTCCAGATTTTCTTATGGAAGAAACTATACAAGACTATTTGCGTAAATACAATTTTTCAGTAATTGAAGAAGCTTCGTCTGCAGAGTTGGCTAATCGCTACTTTAAACAAAACGATTTTCTGCTAAATGCCCAACGCTTTAAACTTGTAAGTGCCGTAAAACGGTAGCTGAACTATATAATTGCTCTAAAAGCCTTAACCTTCGGGTTGAGGCTTTTTTATACCCTTTTCTTTTGCTGCAGCGAAAGCAAGAGTTGTTCATTTTTAAAAAATGGATGTGGTAGAGTGGTAACGTGTCCTAGTACCAGTGACTAGAAGCATATCCTAGAGCTATGAGGAAACGATAAAACGAACAGCGGAGGTTTCACAATGAATAGACGGGTAGTCATTACAGGCATGGGGGCGGTGTCTTCTTTCGGGTGCGGCGCAGACCGGCTTTGGCAGTCCATCAAGCAGGGGAAAAGCGGGATTAGTAGAATTGAGAGGGTAGATGTATCCGACCTGCCCACGCAAGTAGGGGCGGAGGTAAAAGACTTTGATCCCAGCCAGTTTTTAGAGAAGAAAGAACTAAAACGCATGGATCGTTTTGCGCAGTATGCGCTGGCGGCTACGCAGATGGCGCTGGAGGATGCCCGGATCGATCTGGCTGCGGTCAACAAAGAACGTATCGGTGCGATGGTTGGAACCGGTATTGGCGGGATAGAGTCCATCGAAGAGCAGCACAGCGTGCTGTTAGAAAAAGGACCCAGCCGGATTAGCCCCTTTTTGGTACCGATGATGTTGCCTAATATGGCGGCGGGGCTCATTGCCATCAAATATGGAATTAAGGGCTTCACCGAATGTACGGTTTCCGCCTGTGCGTCTTCGATCAATGCCCTTGGCGACGCGTATAAAATCATCCAACGAAATGATGCAGACATGATGATTGCCGGTGGAACGGAAGCCTCCATTACCCGTTTGGCGCTGGCAGGCTTTTGCGCCATGAAAGCCATGACGACCAATCCCGACGCCGCCACCGCGTCCAGACCGTTTGACTTGGAGCGGGACGGATTCGTCCTTGGAGAAGGAGCCGGTATTCTCTTTATCGAAGAACTAGAGCATGCCTTGCAACGGGGGGCGGCGATAATCGCTGAAATCGTAGGCTATGGCTGCACCAATGACGCTTTCCACATTACCGCTCCGCCGGAAGGGGGCGCAGGCGCCGCCCATTGCATGAAGCTGGCGTTGGCGGATGCGCAGATACAGCCGGAGGCCATTGGCTATATTAACGCCCATGGAACCTCTACGCCCTTGGGGGATAAATTTGAAACCAGCGCGATCAAAACCGTGTTTCAACAGCATGCCTATGAGCTGGCGGTAAGCTCCACCAAATCCATGACCGGCCATTTGCTGGGAGCCGCCGGAGCCATGGAGGCCATCATAACCGCCTCTGCCTTGAAGGACGGCTTCTTGCCGCCTACCATCAACTACAAGACAAGCGATCCGGCATGTGACTTAGACTACGTTCCCAACGAAGGAAAACCGGCGGCGCTGTCCTATGCCTTGTCCAATTCCTTTGGTTTTGGCGGGCATAATGCAACACTGGTACTAAAAGCGTTTTAAAGTTTGGGGTTGGTCATCGATTATGGTAGATATGAAAGAGATCGTAGCGGCCTGCGTGAATTACATCGAAGACAATATCTATACGAAGATTACCCTGGATGATATCGCCGGACAGGCAGGCATCTCCAAATACCATTTGCACCGGATGTTTAAATCCTTAACCGGAGAATCCTTGGTGGACTACGTTCATTCGCGGAAGCTTTCCGCCAGCATCAATGAACTGATTCATACCAACATGCGCATCATTGATATTGCCCTAGAATATGGATTCGATTATGAGCAGTCCTATATACGGGCGTTTCGGAAGAAGTTTGGCCATACGCCCCTCAAAGTGCGTGTAGAAAATCTATCCTTCATCATTACGGAAAAGCTGAATGTGCATGATATCTTGTCTGTCAACAACTCAATTATCTACAAGCCCTTCTTTGTGTATAAGCCCAAGATGTACCTGATTGGCCAGCAGCACAAAATCGTCAGCAAATCAGGGGACCGCACCGCCAACGCCTACGGCAACGACTTTTATTACCACCACAAACAAAAAATCGTCAACGCCGTCAATCCCGCCGTCTACTTCGGCTATACCGACTGGGGCTCCAACGACGAAGGCTATATCTACTATACCCCCTCGCTGGAGGCGCCGGATCTGTCGCATATTCCCGAAGGCATGACCGGCATCACCATCCCGGCCCATAAGTACGTAGCCTTCCGCTTTGTCGGCTTCTTTCATCCCAACGACATCAATGGCCGCCAAGTGGGCCGTTTGCTAGTCCATATGTACTCCAAATGGATATTCCAGTCCGGCTTCCAGTTTGCCGACACTTTTCGTTTTGAGTACATCGATACGTCCTTGTCAAAAGATAACTACTGCGAGCTGGACATCTACCAGCCTATTATGGAACACGACCGGAACGGAGCGGGCGAGTGAGGGTGATTGCAGACCAAGTATAAAAATGAATATAGAAAAGGAAGTTTTTGCAAAATGTTTGAGTGGTTGCAGGAACTTCCTTTTTTATGTGAAATAAGATGATTATAGTTTGAGTAAAACGGCGCAAAAGCGAGAAAGATTGAGTTGGGCGGGGATTTGCGTTAGATGAAAGGGAGAGGGTAAAGTGAAAAATATCTTTGTTGATTCTATTCTCAAGAAGCTTGAAGTGAGAGTTACGTTCAATTCTCATGAAAAAGGAGAAATTACCAGAACATGCATACCTTTCGACTATGGTCCGTCTAGGCGCTCAAAAGACCAAAGTGATAAATATCATTTTTATGATTTAGATAGTCCTGATGGAAAGCATACTTTATCAATATTACCAAACCAAATTAAATCAATCGTTCAATCGGAAAATCATTTTGATCCAGGTCAATATGTTAAATGGACTCCGAATTGGTTTATTGAACGCGATTGGGGTCCATATTCTTAATTTGATAGATTTTTAAACCCTTCTTGTTAATATGAGTGGTTTTCGAGAGAAAATAGTTCTTTTTTGTCAAAATGATTTGAGTCCTGAGTTGCGGAGATAAGGGGAGTTGGTAAAAGCTAAAAATACAACAAGAGTCATTGTTGTAGGAGGAGGGCGAAATGAATATTAGTATAACTAATTGTAACAATATTGATAATGGGTCGATCAATTTACTAGAAGGTCGGCTTAATATAAAATATGCTATTAATGGAACAGGAAAATCGACATTAGCAAAAGCGATAAACTTCTGTAATGTCCCAGAACAGTTAAAAAGTTTAATGCCATATAAATACTTAGCGGAAAATCCGGTAATGGAGGAGCATAAACCTTCAGTGGAATGCTTTCCAGAAATTCAAAAAGTATCTATTTTCAATGAAGAGTCTGTAAATCAATATACTTTTTTGCCAGATGATTTATTAGCAGATAGCTTTGAAATACTCATAAAAACAGCTGATTACGAAAACCGAATGAGGACGATTCAGCTGTTAATTCAAGAGATCCAAAATGCTTTTAGAGAAAATCCAGATTTAGATAGACTGATTGCGGAACTAACTACTTTTATTTCTGGATTTGGGAATGCGCAAAATGGTTACTCTAAAACTGGCTCAATTGGAAAGGGGGTAGCAAAAGGAAATAAAATTGCTAATATCCCCAATTCTTTGAGAGAATATACTCCTTATATTCAAAGTGAAATGAATGCTAGTTGGTTAACTTGGCAAAGCAAAGGTGCTCCATACTTAGATGTTGCAGAAAAATGTCCTTATTGTGCTGAACGATTAAAAGCTGAAAAAAAAGTAATCGTTCAGCAAGTTGCAGTCGAATATGATTCAAAGTATGTGGCAGAGCTTCAAAAAATGATAAGTGTTTTTCAAGCACTGCAGAATTATTTCACTGATTCTGTTAGAGATACTATTGAAAGGCTGTCAAAGAGTAGTATAGCCTTTAGCCAGGAAGAAATAAATTTTTTAAAAGAAATTAAAACTCAAGTATGTATTCTAAATAACAAATTGATTGAAATAAAATCTCTTAATTTTGGTACCTTAAAAGATGTTGATGCTGTTATTGTTGCTCTTCAAGGAAAAAGAATTGATTTGGCAATGCTAGGGCATATTAACTCTCCTTATACAATTGAACGAATATCTGTTGTGAATAATGCATTGGAGAATATCATTACTCAAGCAGGGCAACTTCAAGGAGAGATTAATCAACAAAAAAATCTTATAAGAAGAACTATTGAAAAGTATCATAAAGAAATCAATGGTTTTTTGGAAAGCGCGGGATACAATTATCAAGTTTCAATAAAGGAAGACCAAGAGAAAAATACATATCGGATGGTCTTGTTGAGTAAAGAAAATTTAGCACAAGTTAATGATGTAAAATTGCGTTTGAGTTATGGAGAGAAGAATGCTTTTGCATTAGTTTTATTTATGTACAGAGCTATAAAAGAAGAACCTGATTTAATTGTTTTGGATGATCCGATATCTTCTTTTGATAAAAATAAGAAATATGCTATTATGGAAATGTTATTTCAAGGTGCAGGGTCGCTACAAGGAAAAACAGTAATGATGCTTACTCATGATTTTGATCCAATCGTTGACTTAATCCATACTTCATGCATACGTTGTAGATTTAATCCCGTTCCAACTGCATCTTTTCTTTATAATGAAGAAGGCTGTTTACGTGAAAAAAATATTAACTCATCAGATATTCGCTCTTTCTTTGAAATTGCACAAATGAACATAGACAGTAGTATCGATGAAATAAATAAACTAATTTATTTGCGGAGACGTTTAGAAGCATGTGGAGATAAAGGACTAGCGTGGCAATTACTTTCAAATGTATTTCATCCAGGGCGGATCGCGCCAGTTCTCCAGGAGGCTGAGGGGACTCGACAGATGACTGTAGAGGAAATTGCTGAAGCTACTGCAATGATTATTGAAGAAATTCCAGAGTTTGACTATGCTAGAGTATATCAAAAAGCGCATGATAAGACACAAATGATATCTTTGTATAAATCTGTTATTAGTGGATATGAAAAGATTCAATTGTATCGAATAATAAATCATGGACAAATATCAGATACTATTTTTAAAAAGTTTGTTGATGAGGCATATCATATCGAAAACGATAATTTATTTCAATTAAACCCTACTGAATACCCAACTATTCCTGAATATATTATTAAGCTTTGTGATAATGGAGTTGCACTTTTAGAAGAATAAAAGTTTTCTGTGCTGCTTTCTGTTTTTGGATATTAGGGACGTTAGACAGTGTCAATAGATAAGCGTCAGGCCGTGTGAAATGAAACCTTCACACGGCCTGACGCGCTTTTGAAACGTATTGGCAAGCGTCGTTGGCTAGTTCGCAAATAAATGTTTTTTGGGAATAAGTGTAAAGAAGGATTGTTTCGCAACAGCTAGAAATTACCTAATTAAGAATTTAGAAAAGAAGAATAGAAAGGAGCCAAGAACATGAAGGATGGTAAACGCAATCTGAAAACTTGGCTCTTTTTTTGTATCAGCAGTTTGCTTTTTATCGCGGTAATCTTTCTGATTTATCATTTGTTTTTTTCTCCTATTAAACTAGGCTTTTCCGCTGGCCTTTCCGGCTTGAAATCGGAGCTGGGGATAAGCGGCAGAAACGGTGCGCAGTTGGCGGTGGAAGAAATTAATCGGAATGGCGGCATTCGAGGCAGAAAGCTTGAACTAGTCGTAGCGGATGATAAAAATGACGCTAACATTGCGTGTACGGTGGACCAGCGCTTGGCGGAACAAGGAGTAACTATTATTATTGGTCATATGGTAAGCAGTGTGGCCATGGATACGGTAAAAAATGCGAATGAAAAGAACCTGTTGTTAATTAGCCCGACGATTGCTACGGACGAGCTAACACAAATAGATGACAACTTTGTCCGCGTGATTGCTTCGAACAAGGTCCAGGGCTATAGTTTGGCGAAAGCGGTTTTACAAGAAATGGCGGTGCGGTCCATCGCCATTGTATATGATGAAAACAATGCTTCTTTTGCTAAGATCATCAAGGAAAGTTTTGAAACGCAGCTTCAGGGGAGTGGCGGAAAGGTAGTCGCTACTGAATCGTTCAAGAATCGTAACGATTTTAAACGCATTGTTTCGGCACTGCGTGAAAGCGAAGCGGAAGGCGTTCTCTTGATTGCATCAGCGATTGATGCGGGCCTGTTCTGCCAGCAAAGTCGAAAGCAAAATTTCAAGCTGCCTGTGTTCGCTCCTATGTGGACGATGACCAATGATTTTATTCAAGCTGGCGGTGCTGACGTTGAAGGGGCTTATTTAATTAGCCAGGTTGACCTAGAGAGCGAAACGGCCCTATATGTTGCATTTCAAAAGGCCTACCGAGAACGATACAAGGAGATTCCCTCTTTTGCTTCCATTTTGAGTTATGATGCCGTAATGGTTGCCGCTGCGGCTATTCAGGAAGCAGGGACTACTTCGACGGAGCCGGTGAAAGACGCCATTTTGCATTTGGGCGAATTTTCCGGGTTGCAGGAATCTATAAAAATGGATAGCTTCGGCGACGTGAAGAACAGCTACTATCTTTATCGCGTACAAAATGGCGCATTTAAAAAGGTGGGACGACTGTGAGATTAAAAACGTATTTAATCATCAGCCAGCTTCTTGCCGTAACCTTGTCTGTATTCTTGCTGGGCGCTATGAACTTTTACTACATGTATCAGAATGTGCAGCAAGACTTGCAGTATAAAAATGATATGCTGGCTCATGCGACCTCGCGAGAAGTCGCTGAGCTGTTACGTGCGCCATTACGATTGATGGAGCAAATTAGAGCTGTGTATCAGAATGAAAGTTTGGGAAGTCAAAGCGCCGCCGATGAGGTAGTAAATCACTTAATCCAACAGGAAAATTTTTTTGATCGAATCGAATTTATCGATGAAAAAGGATATGTTGTGAGAACCATTCCCCGTAATGAAGATATGGCGGATATGGATCGTTCGCGGTACGAGTTTTATAAGAAGATAAGTAATGGAACCTCCGTATATTGGTCTAATTCCTTTATCTCAACCGAAACCGGGCAGCCGACCGTTATTGTAGCTATGCCCGTATCAGGAGGAAGCATAGCAGGGTATCTTAATTTGCAGCGAGTCAGTAATATAACGGATGTCTTTTTCGAAATGTATGGAAGGAATGTGTTTGTCGCCATTACGGATGAAAGAGGCGTAACGATTGCTCATACGGATCGAGAGAAAGTTTGGCAGCGAGAATGGTCCGGCGACTATTTCGCTCTGCACAAAGACCAAAAGAATGATAAAGAAAGGCAAGTCGCTATTTCCGGGGTAGAGTATCTTGTTAGCGCCGAAGAGGTTAATGAGTCGGGCTGGCATGTAGTGGTTTACCAGGCGGTAGATGTTGCCTTTGCTACGCTGCACCGAATTCAATGGTTCTTTATTATTTCGGCGTCTCTTGTTTTAGTAGGCGGTCTTGCTCTTTCCTGGCGTAAGCTAGGATCGACGTTACAAGCGTTTAGCCGTTTGAATCAACGCTTTGTAGCCATTGCGGGAGGCAACCTGGAAATTAAGGCGGAGCATGAAGGGTTTAGTGAGCTAAATGAGATGGTGGATCATTTTAATCATATGGTGCACAATGTACGGGAGCGGGACCGTAGGCTCTATGAATTGGCGCATAAGGACAGTCTGACAGGGCTGGGAAATCGCAGCTTGTTTTTGCAGTGGATGCAGCAAGCGGTGCGGGAGAACAAGCCTTTTGGGGTCGTGTTTTTAGACTTGGATGATTTTAAACTGGTCAATGACTCTTACGGGCATTGGCAAGGGGACTTGCTATTGATCAAAGTCGCGGAAAAATTAAGGGCTATTGCGGGTGAAAATGCGGTTTTGGCTCGCCTTGGCGGCGATGAGTTTGTTTTTATTGTTCAAAATTGGGAAGACGCCCCAGGAATGGATTGGATTCAAAGGCTAAGCGAAACAATGGCTGAGCCTGTGAAGGTGAACAGCTATGTCTTTTCGACAGAGGCGAGTATTGGAATTTCTGTATTCCCGAAGGATAGCGGCGACGCGGACGAGCTTCTTCGTTTTGCGGATATGGCCATGTATCAAGCCAAAAATCACGGGAAAAATGGATTTTGTTTTTATGCGGAGAAAATGAATGAAGAGATCAAACGAAAAAATGAAATTATTGAGTCGCTTAGGGATGAAGAGATTTTTGACGAATTGTTTTTGCAATACCAACCCATATTTTTTGCGGATGGGAAAAAGGTTCGAGGCGTGGAAGCCTTGGTACGCTGGAACAACGTGAAACTCGGGTTGGTTTCGCCAGCGGAGTTTATTCCTATGGCGGAAGAAACCGGACGCATTAATGAAATCGGCAAATGGGTTATGAACGAAGCGTGCAAAACGCTGGCTCTAATCAATCATGGAAATAGCGAGCCGTATGTTATGGCGATTAATGTATCCGCCATTCAGTTAAAAGAGTCTGCTTTTCTTACTGAAGTCTATGAGATTGTCAAAGAAACCCGAATTGAGGCTAAATGGCTTGAAATAGAAATCACAGAGACGGCGTTCATGGGAAGATGGGAAGAAACGATAGCGATATTGCAACAGTTGAAGAACTTTGGCATTAGTATTGCGTTGGATGATTTTGGGACAGGCTATTCGTCCTTGTCGTATTTGCATGGGTTACCCATTGATACTTTGAAAATTGATCGTTCCTTAATAATGGATATTCTGGAAAATAAAAAAGCCCAAGCCATGCTAAACGGAATTATTGACTTAGCTCGGGGAATCGGGTTGAAAGCGGTCGCTGAAGGGATTGAAACCGTTGAGCAGGCGGAAATGATCCAACAAACAGGGTGCAATTATTGCCAAGGATATCTCTTTAAAAAGCCGTTGCCTACAACAGACTTGCTGGCCTTTCTTACTCGACGCGAAGAGGATGGATCGCGCTGAAAGTAAGGGGAGAGCAACAGGATAGGAAATGAAGCTGTTTGGGAATGGGATGCAGCTGTTGCAGGAGTACTGGAATTGACGCATTGGTGAAGAAAGCCAGGGGCGAGGGAAGAATAGCCATAACTGCCCTGCCCCCGAAAACTAGTCCAAAAAACCAAGTTAGTTTAAGCAACGCACACTATGGTTTGAGGTGCTGGAGGCTTGTATCCAAGGGAACTATGTGGTCGTATCGTGTTATACTCCAAAACCCAACGTTTCGTTAATATATCTACTTCAACCATGGAATCAAAAATTTCTCGGTTTAGAAACTCATCTCGCATTTTACTGTTAAAACTTTCGCAAAAGCCATTCTCCCATGGACTGCCTGGTTCAATGTAAGCAGTGGAAACTCCC
>NZ_KB894614.1 GCF_000374545.1 Anaeromusa acidaminophila DSM 3853 | reverse complement strand
GAGATTCACCACATCAACAAGCTGAAAAATCTCAAGGGAAAGGAACAATGGGAGCGGGCTATGATTGCCCGCAAACGAAAAACTTTGGTAGTTTGCAAGTCCTGCCATAATGGAATTCATCATTCGTCATAGCGTAAATGGAAAGCCGTGTACATCGAGAGGTGTAAGCACGGTTTGGGGAGAGGGTGGAACAAACCTGTCGCAGTAATGCGGCAAGGCGGTACTTCCCTACTCTACATGAAGTTTCAAAGCATCGGCATTCCGCCGGAGCAGGCGCAGTTTTTGGAGACGCGCAAATTCCAGATTAACGAGATTGCCCGTATCTTCCGCATTCCGCCCCACATGATCGGCGATCTGGAGAAATCCAGCTTTTCCAATATTGAGCAGCAGTCGTTGGAATTTGTCATGTACACGTTGGACCCGTGGGTGGTGCGCTGGGAGCAGGCCATTCAACGAGCCTTGTTCAGTGAAAGTGAAAAGCGGCAGTTCTTTGTGAAGTTTAATGTGGACGGGTTGCTTCGTGGCGACTATGAAAGCCGCATGAATGGCTACGCCGTGGGCAGGCAAAACGGCTGGCTATCCAGCAACGACATCCGCGAATTGGAAAATCTCAACCGGATACCGGCAGAATTGGGCGGGGACTTGTATCTCATTAATGGCAACATGACCAAGCTGGCTGACGCGGGGGCTTTTGCCAGCAACAATAGCGCTGAACGGGAGGGAAGCAAATGAAGAAATTTTGGAACTGGGTAAAAAACGAGGAGGGCCGCACCTTGTATTTTGATGGTTATATCGCCCAGGACAGCTGGTTTGACGATGATATCACGCCGAAAAAATTCAAGGATGAGCTGATGGCATCTGCCGGCGATATCTCGGTTTGGATCAATTCTCCGGGTGGGGATGTGTTTGCGGCGAGCCAGATCTACACCATGCTTAAAGAGTATGAAGGTAAGGTTACGGTTAAGATTGATGGGATTGCCGCCAGCGCTGCTTCGGTGATTGCTATGGCTGGTGATGAAATTGTTATGTCACCGACTGCCTGTATCATGATCCATAATCCCGCAACGGTAATATTCGGTGAAGCGGCGGATCTTGCAAGCGGCATCAAGATGCTGAGCGAGGTCAAGGAAAGCATTATCAATGCCTATGAGCAAAGAACCGGCCTGTCTCGCGGGAAAATTTCAAACATGATGGATGCGGAAACCTGGTTCAGCGCGCAAAAAGCGGTGGAAATGGGGTTTGCCGATAGAATCCTCTACGCGCCTGATGCCCAGGATGCGGCAGAGGGTTTTATTTTTGACCAATTAACTGTCACCAACGCCTTTTTACGAAAGCTCCCCAAGTATATAGAGAAGCAGCCGGCTATGGTGGAGGGGATGTCGCACAAAGAACTTCTCACAAGACTTGAACTTTTGAAATAGAAAACAGGGGGGAACTTACTATGAATAAAATACTGGAACTGCGCGAGAAGCGCGCTAAGCTTTGGGACAGCACCAAAGCTTTTTTAGATTCCCGGCGCAATGAAAATGGTCTGCTGTCGGCTGAAGACACGGCTACCTATGAAAAGATGGAAGCCGATGTGGTGAGCTTGGGTAAAGAAATCGACCGTTTGGAACGTCAAGCGGTTTTGGATTTAGAACTGTCCAAGCCTACCACCGCTGCCATTACGAACAAACCCAGCCAGCATCAGGAGACAGAGAAAACCGGCCGGGCTTCGAGCGAATACAAAGCGGCCTTTTGGAAGGCAATGAAGAATAAAAACAGCTTTGATGTGCAAAACGCTCTGCAAGTGGGAACCGACTCGGAGGGCGGCTATTTGGTGCCGGATGAATTTGAGCGTACTCTGGTGGAAGCCCTGCAGGAAGAAAACATTTTCCGGCAACTGGCTACGATCATTACCACTTCCTCGGGGGATCGTAAAATTCCGGTGGTCGCCACCAAGGGAACTGCTTCCTGGGTGGATGAAGAAGGTGCGATTCCCGAGTCGGACGATGCTTTTGGTCAGGTTTCCATTGGAGCCTATAAGCTGGCTACGATGATCAAGGTGTCCGAGGAACTCTTAAATGACAGTGTGTTTAATCTGGAGCAATACATTGCCAAGGAGTTTGGCCGGCGCATTGGGGCGAAAGAGGAAGAAGCCTTCTTTGTTGGTGACGGGACCGGCAAGCCTACTGGTATTTTCAATGCCACTGGCGGTGCCGGCGTGGGAATCACAACTGCCAGCGCGACTGCCATTACTATCGACGAAATTATGGACCTGTTTTATTCTCTAAAATCACCGTATCGTAAAAATGCCGTATTCGTCACCAACGACGCCACGGTCAAGGCCATTCGCAAGCTGAAAGACGGGAACGGCCAGTATCTCTGGCAGCCTTCGTTGACGGCGGGCCAGCCGGATACCATTTTGAATCGTCCGCTGAAAACATCGGCCTATGTTCCGGCTATCGCATCGGCGGCAAAAACTATCGCCTTTGGTGATTTCAGCTATTACTGGGTGGCAGACCGGCAGGGCAGATCTTTCCAACGTCTTAACGAACTCTTCGCGGTAAATGGGCAGGTTGGCTTTAGGGCTACGCAGCGTGTCGATGGCAAACTGATTCTGGCCGAAGCCGTCAAAGTGCTGCAGATGAAAGCGTAGGTGGGAAGTATGAGCATTGTGAAGAATTATGCCGAGCAAGGCGGCGACAAGTGGGTGGTAACCGGAAGCCTTGATATTGCTGGCGAAGGAAAGCTATTGATTCAAGGAGCTGACTTTACCAGAGCGGCAACCCAGGCGGACAGCGCTGCCACCACTATTGCGGATTTGAAGACCGACTTTAACGCGCTGCTGGCCAAACTGAAGGCGGCCGGCCTGATGGAGTAGGGCTATGGCAGAGCCGCTGACGCTCACGGAAATTAAGGAGTACTTGCGCATTGACGGTGAGGAGGAACATTCCCTTCTTACCGCTTTGCTTTCTGCGGCGATATCTCATTCGGAAAACTACCTGCAAGCGCCGCTGCCTAGTGAAGTGCCAACTCCGGTGAAGCAAGCCTTGCTGATTTTAATCGGACATTTTTATGAGCAGCGCGCAGGAGAGGATATTCCGAATGTCGTGTATGTGTTGTTATCCCCATACCGCGCGCATCTATGGTAGGTGAAGATATGAATCCAGGAGAACTGAACTGCCGCTGCGTGCTGCTGGCAGAAACCAGAGCGCCCGATGGACAAGGCGGCTATGAAACGCTGTATTTAACTCGGGCTACGGTGTGGGCTAAATTTCAGGCGTTCACTGCTAAAACAGTAGACCAGTATGAGCAGCTGACGCCTGAGATTTTATATCGCATTCTGATTCGCTATCGCCATGATGTGGCGGTAACCGATCGGATTCAGTATGGCGGCCGGGTCTTTGAACAGATCGGGCCGCCAGTGGATGTAGAAGAAAAACATGCTTATTTGCGGCTAGAATGCCGGGAGGTGGTGGCCGATGCGGCCGGTGGTTAAGGTGGAAGGAATTGATCGCTGCATTTCCTTTGGCGATCTTGTTACAACCAATGTCAGCCAAGTAATTGAAAAGGAAACTGAGCAAGGGGCTAAAGCGGTGCGTAAACGAGAACGGGATCTAGCGCCGGTGAAAAGTGGCCTTTTGCGTAAAAGCATCGTGAATCGCAAGGGCAAGTACGGTATCTCCCGTATGGTCCGTGCTAAAGCGCCCCATGCGCCGTTGCAGGAATATGGCACTAAACGGGGAGTGAAGGGCAAGCATTTTGCCGAACGGGCGCGCCGGGAGCTGGTGCCAGGCATTCAAGAAAAAATCAGGAATTCGGTGCGAAATGAGGTGCGGCGATGAAGCGCTCGCCAGTGTCGCCGCTGAACAAAGCCTTGTATGATCGGTTGATAGGTGCTTTGTCTGTAGGGATTTACGATTATGTGCCCCAAGGGAAAAAAGCGCCCTATGTAGTGCTGACGGAAACATGCGCCCAAAGCTGGGACGCTAAGACCTTTGGCGGAGCCGATGTGCTGGCGACCGTAAAAGTACTAAGTGAGTACCAGGGGGATAAAGAGGTGGCTGCCATTTGTGACGCTGCTATTTTAGCGGTTTTGGCGAACCCTCTAGTATTGTCTGGATTTTGGCAGATTGCCCGCGCCAGTGTGGACAGCCATTCGATTGAGCGTCTGGATATGCACCGAGAAGGTATCATTGTGTTTCGGTTTATGATCCTAGATACAAAGGAGTGAGAAGCAATGCCATTGATTCCAAGTGATGGTGTGGATTTTCTATTAAAAGTGAATACAGGTACCGCGCAGGTTCCGGTGTGGACTGTAATTGGCGGCCAGCGAGGCGCGACCTTGAGCCTGACCGCCGAGCAAATTGACGCTTCCAATAAACAGTCCGGGGCCTGGAAAACCAGTGTGCCCGGTATGATGTCCTGGAGTATTGAAGCGGATGCGGTTATGCTGACCGATGTGTCGGGTTTGAGCATTGATGCGGGCCGGGCTAAATTGCTCACCGTTTTTGCTAATCGGGAATTGGTGCATGTGCGGTATATCCGCAAGGATGGGTCTAAGTTCCAAGGCTATGCGGCCATTACCGATTTGAGCGAAGAGTCTCCCCATGACGGGGTGGCAACCTATAAGATTACGTTGGCCGGAGCCGGCGCGCCGGAAGAAGTGAATGGTACCAAGCAGGTGGAAACGGCGGAAATAGTCGGCAGTATTTCAACTGCTGGCAATGCTACCTTTACGGTAACGGCTGCCGGGATGACCGGTTCGCCCAAGACCATCAGTGTGGCGGTGGCTCTTAATGATTCCGCAGCGGTGGTTGCGCAAAAAGCCAGAGAAGCACTGACAAGTGACAATGCGGTAGCGGCGAAATTCAGTGTTGGTGGCTATGGGACCAAGGTGGAGTTAACCGCTCTGACTGCTGCGGCCAATGACAGTACCCTTAATATTGCTATTGCCAATGGAACGTGCGCCGGCTTGACGGATTCGCCCGTTTCGACCAGTACCACTCCAGGGGTTGCCCCGGCAGCATAACGAACAGGGTGTGCGGTTTGAGCTGCGCACCCTATTTTCTTTAAACGGAGGAAAGAGCGATGACAGGACCTGTCTTTATTACCATTGGCGGAAAAGAGCGCCGCCTACGCTACGACATTAACGCCGCGGCCGAGATGGAGGAACTGATGGGAGGAAAATCCTTGCTCTATGTAATGAGCAATCCCATGGCTGCTGGGTTTTCGGCGGTGCGCATTTTGCTGTGGGGCGGCTTAAAGCATGCGGAAAAAGGACTTACCTTGCAGCGCGTAGGGCTATTCATGCAAGAGTACATGGAAGGTGGCGGTAGTTTCGGGGAACTAGCCGGTAAGATCGGGGAAGCCATTAAGGCCTCGAAGATCATGGGCGAGAGCTTGGCTGGTGAGGACGATGGGGCCGGGGAGACAGACGCGGGAAACGAGTAACCACCGTAGCCCAGTGGATTGAAAAGGCTGCGCCGGTGGCATACGGCCCTCTCGGGCTAAAACCGTGGGAGTTTGGGCGGCTGACCTTCGGCGAGTTTTACGAATTGGCGGAAGGGTACCACTGGCGAAGCCAGCAGGAGCAGATTATGGCGGCTGGATTTGTGGCTTCCATTATCAACACCTGCACGACGCGTGAACTTAAAAAGCTGGTTACGGTGGATATGCTTTTAGGAAGAGAGCCTAAAGAAAAGCAAAGAGCAACACAGGAAGAAGCGAAGATGGCTATACAAGAGTTGCTGTCGAAAGTGGGGTGAGAACATGGCTGGCAATGCGTCGATGACCATTTTTATTGGCGGGGATAATAGCGACTTTCTAAAAAAGTGGGAGAGCACCAAGCGGGCGCTGCGTAAAGGGCTGGGCTCGGATGCTTTGGCGGCGTCTGAAAGCATTGCTACCGGTTTAGCCGGCGCGGTGGCGGCGTTGGGAGCCTTTGGCGTAGCCAGCGTGAAACTGGCAGGCGACATGGAAGCCAGCCGCAAGGCGTTAACCACACTTTTAGGAGATGCTCAAAAAGCCGAAGAAATGCTGGCCGATCTATCTAGCTTTGCAGCAGATACGCCCTTTGAACTGCCTGGGTTGTTAACGGCGACTAAAAAGCTTTTGGCCTTTGGGTTTGCTTCGCAGGATATCATTCCCATGCTGGCGTCCATTGGGGATGCGGCGGCGATGTTGGGTATTGGGGAAGAAGGAATTAGCCGCCTGACCAACGCCATCGGCCAGATGCAGGCCAAGGGCAAAGTATCGGCGGAAGAGATGATGCAGCTGGCGGAAGCCGGTGTGCCGGCATGGAAGTTCTTGGCCGAAGCTATTGGTACGGATATTCCTACCGCCATGAAGATGGCCGAAAAAGGAGCCATCGACAGCACCACCGGCATTAACGCGCTTCTCATGGGTATGCAATCTAAATTCCAAGGCGGTATGGAAGCCATCAGCAAAACCATTCCCGGCCTTTTGTCCACCATTAAGGACAATGTGCGCATGGTCATGGTGGAAATCGGCGACAGCATTGCCAAGAACTTGAATCTTAATGAAAAGCTGCAAGATATTGCAGACTGGCTGACGCAGTTTGCGTTGGCCGTAAAGACGCTGGGCGTTAAGGAAGCCTTGCAAGGTATGGTGCCGCCGGAACTCATTGCGTCGGTGTTTGTGTTATCCGGAGCGTTATTGGGTGCGGCCATTCCGGCGATGATCGCCTTTGGTATTGCTGTTTGGACCGCGCTGGCTCCGTTGTTATCCTTTATCGCCATCGGCGCGGCGGTGGGGTTGTTGGCGTATGAGATTTGGGTGAACTGGGAGCCGTTGGCTGAGCTGTTTCAGGATTTGTGGACCTCCATTTCGGAGGCTGTATCAGAGGCTTGGACTGCTATTTTTGGGGCGGTGCAAGAAGGCGTAAGCCAGGTTGTTACCAGCGTTACCGATGCCTGGAACGCAGCGTGCCAGCTGACCGTAGATACCTGGAATGCCATAGTGGGTACCCTCGAGGAAGCTTGGAACTGGGTAACCAATCTAGTTGAAGAAGCCTTAACGGTTGTGGTTGATTTTTTAGGCGAAGGCTGGAATGCGGCGGGTGAAGTCACCGCGGCGGTTTGGAATGAAATCGTGGACTTTATTGATGGCGCTTGGGCCGGGATTAAGGACGTAGTGGGTCAGGGGATTAACTGGATTGTAGAAAAAATGAGTCCCCTGAAAAGTTTCTTCGAGCAGTTCTTTCCAGAGTCGGTAGGCAACTGGTTTAACGAGGTTACTGATGGCTTTGGCAAAATTGGAGCGGTAGCGGGCAAGTGGAACTGGGGTTTTACGAAGAAAGATATTTCTTCGCTTTTGCCGCCTATGAAAAAGCCCAATACGAAGTTTGCCGGTCTAAGCAATGCCACTCCGGCAGGCAGCACCGGTGAGGAAAAAGGTAGCGGCTCTGGCGATAAGGCGTTCGAAAAACTGCAGCGAAAAGCTGAGCAGGCCAGTAAAGCCATTGAGCGGGAATGGATGCAGCTGACCGCGACGAAGCTAGAAGCTTTGGATGCCTGGTATGCTGACGAAATGGGAACCTTGAACGAATCCAAAGAAGCTAATGAAAACTATGAGCGCGATGTGTTGCGTCTAAACGAAATCTATGCTTTCAAGAAGAAAAAGATCCTCTTAGATGAGCAGAAAGAGCGAAATCGGATTTTTGACCAAGCGTCGGATATGGCAAAGAACTTGCGCGAAAAAATCGGCGCGATCGGACTTACGGGTGTCTCTAAGCAAAAGTTTGACCTTGAAAACGATGCGGTGCGGCAAATTGATGAGGTGCAAAAACGCTACCGGGATTTGGCGCTAGAGTATGCGGACGGAACCGCCCAGCAGCAAGAACAGTTTCGCGCAGCCTGGGAAGCCAACGGTATTCAGTTTGCTTTTACGGAAACCGGCATGGTGGATTTTAGCCGCCAGATGGCCGCCGAGCAGATCGCCATTGAAGAAGAGAAAAACCAGCGGATTAAGGATTTGCACTATGAGCGCGTCAAGTTTCAAGAAGACCTCGATCGGGCTAGAGAAGACGGCGATTTGGTGCGCTTTCAGGAACTGCTCAATAAGGAAGAAGCCATGCAGGAGCGGGAACTGTCCGGGCGGCAGCAGCTGATCGACTCGTATTATAAAATTTGGCAAGAAGCGCATCGGTCCTCCATGTCCTATATGGCAGAGCTTACAGATGGTCTTTATAACGGCTTTTCCACCTTTTTTTCGGATGTCTTAAACGGCACCAAGTCCATTGGCGACGCCTTTAGCGATCTGGCCAAAAGCGTACTGAAGATGATTAACGATATGATTGCCCGCTGGCTGGCCGCTAGAATTATGATGGGCCTTTTTGGCAGCAGCTTCGCCAACTTGGGCGGCAATAGTATGCTGCCTGGTTTTGCGTCCGGCGGAAATTATGCCGGTGGGTATGCGTTGGTGGGCGAGAATGGTCCAGAGCTAATCAACTTCAACCGCGGCGGTTATGTGTATAATGCGCCGGATACCAAGCGGTTGCTGCAAAACGGCGACACCTACCATCAAATCAGCGTGCCTGTCAGTGTGGTCGGTGAAACGAGTCCCCGCCTGGCCGGGCGTCTTCGTTGTGAAATTACCGAGCTGGTGCAGCGCATTATCTTCGAGGAGGCGAGGGCATGATTCTTGGGGGTATTACCTTGCCGGAAATTTATACGCCCTTAGAGTGCACGAAGCCAAGAGCCGTCAGAGCTATTGCCGTGGTGAGCACCTATGGCGGTGTGGCGGTCTTTGATTGGGGTAGCTTTCTTGCGGGCAAGGAAATCAAGCTGACCTGGAAATCCATGACGGTAGCTCTTTTTGAAACACTGGATGCCTTGTACCAGGCGGGGGCTGTCGTTATATGGGATAGCGGCATCGGCGGCAAGGTGTATCTGGTGAAGATTACCGCTTTTGACGGGGCGCTTTTGTTTGATAAAAATAACGAGTATATGCTTAATGTCTCCATGACTCTGATTTTATTAGAAGAGGTGGTGAGCTAATGGCTAATAGTTTAAGCCCAGCGCTTTTGAGCGCCCAGGATAACGCCAGTCGCTATCCGCTTGTGGAAATTAAAGCGGGACAGTTTGCCGAAGACTTGCCATTAGTCGGCCAGCGCTTAGATGCGCAGACGCTGGATCAGACAGGGGCCGCAAGCCTTTTGCATTCCAGCGGCCGCCTGATTGCCGCCTATACGCAAGATGAATTTGATGTCCTTAATTATCCGGCAAGAAGCGTCAAGCTAGTCTATACCGATACCCAGCGGGTGGAGTTTTATTATGCAGATTTGTTTGTAGCTACCGGAAGCGGAAAGTTCTATGATTTGTCGCTGACGGAGATGGCGGACGGGAATCTGGTGTTAGCCTATGTGCTGCTGGATAGTAGCGGTAAGTACAATCTGAAGGTTGCGGTTTTTTCCTATGATGGTTCCGGCGTTTCTCAATACAGCATTAAGTCGGCGCAGACGTTCGCCCTTTACTCGCCCTCCATTTGTCGAACCGGCAGCGGCTATTTGGTGACCTACATTCAGGATATGACCATATCGGCAACACGCGGCGGCACCTATATTGGCACCAACGACAGCCTAATTACGATCGAAGTTACCGCAGACGGCACCCAGACCACGGCGAAGTTCAAATGGAAAAAAGGAGAAGGGGCTTGGTCGAGCGAGATCACCATGACTGGTTCGTCCCAGACCATTACCGAAGGAACCACCATTACCTTTGCTTCCGGCACCTATTGGGCTGGGCAGAAGTTTTGGTATTCGGTAACGGCGGCCCGCTTTGCGACAGGAACGATTACGGTTGAAGGGATGCCGCTCGATGGTGACACGGTGGTGATGGGGGATAAGACCTATACCTGGCGGACCATTTTATCTACGCCGGCTGTTGCCAATGAAGTCAAAATCGATACGCTGGGCCGCGAGATCTGCGCTGAGAATTTGCGCTGCGCCATTACAGAGGGAACCTTTGAAGGAACCGGAGCGGGAGTGCGCTATGGTACCGGCACCGTTGCCAGTACTAAAGCCAGTGCGACCAGAGTCGAGCGAAGTCTTACCTTAACCTCCTTAACAGCGGGAACGGCCGGAAACATCCTGACCTTGACCGTTGACGGAACGCGCTTAAAGAAGACTGCCTTTAGCGGCGGGGCCGCTTCAGTATTGGGGACTCTCTACTGGACGCCGGGGAGCAAGCTGTATAAGATGACGGCTTCCGCTCCCGGCGGCAGTTGGTCGTCGGCTGTTGAGCCTGCTATTTCCGGGATTCTATCCAGCCGAAAGAAGCTGGACACGTATCTGCTTCGGCAAGCGGACGGAACGCTTTGGCTGTTTTTTACGTATATGAATGCCGGAGACATGGATGCTACCGCCGTTTATAACCTTTATTACAGCAAAAGTAGTGATGACGGAGCCACCTGGAGTGCGGCGGTGAGCCTGACAAGCTTCACGGTTCCTTCGGAAATTGCCAGAAGACCTGCGGTGGTGCAGAAGTTGGCCACTCAAATCGTACTGGCCTATGACTCGGTCAAGACCTCACTTATCATGGATAAATCCAGTCCGTACTGGACGGATGAGAGCAGTCAGGCTATAAGAGGTCTGCATTTCAATCCGTCTACTCGTAAGCTTTATGCAGTGTATGGCAATAATGGTGTTGGTAATAAAGGCATCTATGGCATTGTGCGCATTGACGTTGATACCTGGACGCTCGATCGGTTTTGGAATGCCAATACGGTGCCGGCCATACCGATGTTTTTTCGGGAAAATCATGTGTTCTATTGTCATGGAGATGGCGCGGTTCTAGCCATGATAGCGCAGGATGCGCAGATTTTGGTGCTCGATGATTCCGCCAACACCCTGAGAATCCTGTCGCTGGAAGATAACAGCACCTACGGCCTTACGCAGAATGTAACCAATGTTCCTTGGAGCAGCCAATATCATACGGAATATCTTGGAGGGATTCAGGTAGATTCGGCGTCGAACATGCTATATTTTGCTTTTTTGAAAACAGGAAATAGCGGCGTCGCTAAAATACTGACTTTGGATTACACCCAGGCCAATCCGTCTTGTACCGTGGCTACGACCTTTACTACCTATGTGTTTGATTCGACGATCCCGGATGTCCTCGATGCTACGGCAGACAGTATGGTGCTGGATAAAGAAAATGGGTATTTGATCTATTGTACCAAAGGCCTTATCAGTACAAACCGTTGGGCCGGCAGCATTCGGGTGTTTTTGCTAAGTGGCGGAGGGCTATACCGGCATTATTATTACCAGGACAGTCTGCCGAATTTCTCCTATTGTGGTGCGGGGCATCCGGTGATTGTCGGGGGAAAACTTTATGCCGGGCAGTGGAACTATACCACCAATTATGGTCAAGGAAACTACTGGGGTGTTCTTTCGGTGGATTTGACGAGCGGCGCGGTTAAGTGGTATTTGCCATCCGGAATTATTGCCGGTGGACCGCAAGACGCTCAATTCCGGTGCCTTACGGCAACGCCAACCGGAACGATAGTAGCTTCTTGTAAGGCCGGGGTAGCGTTACTCGATACGCAGACTGAAACCTGGAGCTTGATCAATAACACTACCACGCCGGGGGTATTCCCAACGGGTATCAGCGATTTTGGCGGTGCTGCCATTGCCTATGATGCCGGCAATGAACTAATTTTCCTGGGCGTGCGTGATGCGTCGAGTAATTCTTTTACCGGAGTCGTTGCCTTTCCGGCGGCCGGGAAAATTGAGCAAACTCAGTATGTGAACGCATTTTACTCCGGAGGGGTGTGGAATTTTGGAACTGCGGCTCCGCTGGTAAAAGGAAACCGGGACTACTCGGCGGCGCTGGCGGTAGACCCAGCCACCAACGGCCTATATGCTTTTTGGACTCGCTGGAATCGGAGCGCCGGAGAGCAGCTTTATTGGGATAAAGAAGCTGGCATGTTGGATTTGTCCGCTGGCTTGGTGCGCGGGCAAGCCATTGAGCAAAAACGCAGCGTCGACGGCCAACCGGGAAAACTCACCTTTTCTTTGGATAAAGGCCATTTGTACGATCCGCATAACCAGGCGTCCTTGCTATCGCGGTACTTGAAAAAGGGGAAGAAAATCACTCTGCGCTGGGGAGAGAAGATCGATGGCGTTGATACCTGGCAGGAAGGAACCAGCGTGTATGTGCTGACAGGAGTGAAGCTTTCCTATAAGCGCGGAAACTATCCAGTACTCTCGGTGGAGTGCGAAGACAGAAGGACGCTATGGGAGAACCTGGGCATTGTCGCAAGCCAGTACTATAGCGGAATTACGCCGGATGCGGCACTGGGAAATCTTCTCCAGAGCTATGCGGGAGTGGAACAGACCGAGCTAGATTTAACTGCCATGGGAGAAGAAGACGAGCTTTATTATCAGTGGCTCGATACGACGGTGAAAGCGGCGGTAGAAAGCATCACCAACCGCTATGGCTACTATATGGATGTAGACCTGGCGGACAATACCATTAAGGCGCGCCGCATCGCCAAGGATAACCCGGTTGATCACGTTTATGCTTCTGTGACGAACCTGCTGGAGTTTTCGCCGGATGACAGCTATAGCACCCTAACGAACCGAGTGACGGTTACTGGCGAGGGGCGGACGCCTTTGGATGTGGAAACTGCGGAAGAAAGCGTTGGCAGTGAGTCGGGAACTCTTGGTTTTTTCCAGCACAAGCAAGTGCATCGGATCTACTACAGCGACGATCATCAAAAGCGGGCGGTGCGGCCCAGGATGGAGATTACGCAAAACGTCTCATCGATTGGCTTTAAAATGGGCGGACAAATGAAACAGTGGATTTCGGCGGTGGACCCGGAGTGGCATTGGGTGGAGGTAACTTCCCAGGGACCCAACCTAATGCCTGTCTTGCTGGGAGCCATCGCTTTGTTTTTGCTGGGTAAAAGCCAGCCGCCTGCGGTGGGGATGATTAGTGAACCTGCGGAAACGAAACGGGGCAGCTGGATGAAGGACGCGGGGCTGTATATTGCCCTCCAGTGCTTGGCGGCGGTAGGCAACTACGCCTTTACCATTCATGCTTGTCCGATAGGCCAGAACTACCAGACCTTTGAAGCGTCCGCTAATGATCTAGAGCTACAAAATGACCTGCGGGGGACGGTGATTGAAACGCGTATCGACGATCCGCTAGTCTATGACGCCAGTCAAGCGCAGCAAGTGGCTCAGAGAGAACTTTGGATTTTGCAGGCACAGCGCCGAAGGGTGAAGTTTTCTAAAACCGTTCACCTCCAAGACGATGCCGGTGATACCTTGCAGATTCCGCACCCCTATACCGGCGCACTTCTTACCTTGTTTGTAACCAACTTGACCCGCCGAATGACCATTCCCAGCGGCAGCGGAAGCGGCGAGTACACGGACAGTCTGGAAGGATGGGTACTATGAGAACCTATGGAAAGCGTCTCTTACGCGGGGCTACGGATAGGGCTACCAGACAGGCAGCAGAAAGCAGGGACGCGGTCCTATGGGATGTTCTTCTGACCGAGCGGGTGTGTCGCTGCAAGATTCAAGGCTCCAGTGAATTCGTTATTGCCCGCTTTCCACAAAACTGGGCGACCATTCCCGAGTGGGCCAAGCCGGGGCAGGCGGTGCGAATTGCCCATCGCGGCGGCATCCGTGGTTACATTGAGGTGGTGGGATTTGGTAGAGCCATACCGACGCCAGTTAGCGGCAACGCAACACCGACGCCAAGTACGCCGGACGATGCCATTTTAGCGGGCTGCTTACTAAAGGCCATATCCCAGACGCCGGGGATGAGCGTGTATGTGACAACCGGAGTAGCCCGCTTTAATGGCGCAGAGTATGCGGTGCCGGCAGTGGCTATGGTCGCTGGCACCGTCTTTAAAATGAATATGGGCCTAGCCATGGGTGATGTAGCTGGAGTGTTTAGTATTTCCGCGCCGAGTGCGGGGCAGTTTCGGTATGACCTGTTTAGCCTTTCGCCAGCGTTGGTGGTTACTAAAACTACCGGAACGGCCTTTACCACTGCCGAAAGCAGGCCCAATCTTCCTGGTGGGCATATTCCCATTGGATACCTGCTGATGCGCGGTGGGCAGACTGTGATTACCGCAGCAGATATTGGCCAGGTCTGGTCAGCGCCAGTGCCGGCATCCATTGCCACAACCGCTACCGACAACGGCACTACCTGGAGCATAGTGGCCAGCGTCAAAGACCAGTACGGCAACGCCATTACGAATTCTTTGGGCTGGAATCTTACGGCCAATATTGTAAGCGGCGACGGAAGCGTAGCGCCGGCCAACGGTAATACGGGAGGCGGCAGCAGCGTTACCTTCACCTATACCGAAGGCACAGCCGGGACGCTGGTCAATATTGAAATTACGCTGTTGCAAGGGGAGTATTCTGCCTATGGGCAAGCGCTATTGCAGCTATAAGGAGGGGATGAAATGGGAGCCAACTTTCATACGGCCTATGCGGATGGATCAACGATCTTTGCGGCTTCCTCCATGGAGCCGCCGCTATCGGATTTGGATCGTGCTATTTCCTATACCAAGAACGTCATTGTCCACTGCGACGGGGTGATTAACTATTCGGCGGCTAGCGGGCAGCTTACCTGGAGCGGCGCTTTAAGGATTCTATTTGTTCGTGCCGATGGCCAGCTGATTCAAAATACGGTAGCCACTGGCGGTGTCACCCTTAGCGATAACCAAATGGCTTATGTCGATCTTTCGGAAACCAATGACGCGGCGGTTACGGTGTCTGCAGCTTCCTTGACTACGGCTGCGGCCAGTACGACCAAAGCCTATAACCGGCTGGTATTGGGTTATCGGAATACGGCCAGCGATGCCTTTTATCCTGTGAATGTACGATTGCCAGTGAATCCTTCTGTGGTTGGCTTTTTCGGCGCGGTTCCAGCTGCCAAAAACACGGTAACCTTGGTGAATACCGACGGTGCCATTGGCAGCCTGGCTATCGGGGCGACTTATTCCCAGGCCGAGGTGCAGGCGCTTCGCAATGCCGCAGAAACCTTGGCTGATGATGTAAGGGCGCTAAAAGCGGCGCTAAGTAGTTATGGTTTGGTATAGAAAGGGGGATATAGCATGATTGAGTACACACAAATCGAGCTGCGTATTATGGCCATAGGTTCTGCCATTGGCGCAGGGTTTTCCTTTCTGGTGGGTGGTGTTGATAAGCTCATCACCGCGCTTTTGATCTTTGTCATCATTGATTACGTGACCGGGATGGTCGCCGCTTGGAAGACAGCTACTCTTGATAGCAAAAAAGGCTTTGAGGGGATCAAGCGTAAGATTGCCATGCTGGTGATTGTTATTATGGCCCACTGGATTGATGTTGGCATTTTGGGAATTAGCACCTGCCGGGCGATGGTGATTTTTGCGTACCTGGGTAATGAAGGCTTGAGCATTATTGAGAACCTGGACCGCATGGGTTATGGCGAGTATATTCCGGCTTTCATTCGGGAAAAGCTGGTGCAGCTGCGAAGCGAAAAAGAATCTTTGAACGATAAGAAATGAGGTGGATTGTATGCGCATTATAATTGACCCTGGCCACGCAGGCCGCAACATTGATCCCGGTGCAGTTAACGCAGCAACAGGCTTGCAGGAGGCAGATGTGGCGCTGTGTGTTTCATTGCTGGTAAAAAGCTATTTGCTGGCTGTGGGGTACAACGTGAAGTTGACCCGCACCGAATGGGAGCAAGAAGAAACAGATGATCTAAGCTATCGGACAGCTCTGGCAAATGAATGGGCTGCCGATATTTTTATTTCTCTTCATTGCAATAGCACCGAAAACCCGAGCGCAGAAGGCTATGAAGTTTGGACTTCGCCGGGGGACACGATGGGAGATGCACTTGCGACCAGCCTTTATAGGCAGATTGCCGACGAGTTTCCAGATCGAAAAGGAAGGGCAGATTACTCGGATGGCGATCCAGACAAAGAGTCCCGCTTTTATGTATTGGTCCATACCGATGCGCCGGCGTGCCTTGTAGAAATGGCGTTTATTTCTAATGAAGAGGAAGCGGGATTGTTGGCGGATGCTGCATGGCAGGACCGGTATGCTAGAGCGATTGCGCGGGGAGTGACCGATTATTTTGTAGCAATGGAGGGATGAATTATGATCCAGTTGTTTCAAACATGGAAAACGGCCCTTAAGAAAAACAAGTGGCTGATTATATTCTTCCTGGTAATATGCGCTGTTCTTTTCTGGCTTTGGCAGCGAGCGCAGCAGGCGGAAGAACAGCACCGGCAGGCGGTGGTACTGCAAGAGGAACAACTGGAGCAGGCGCAGCTTTTGCGTAGGGCGCTTTCTATCTCCCAAATGAATGCTAAAGAACTGCAGGCGGCTTATGAAGAGCTCAAAGCTAAGCCGCCTGTTGCCAGTTTTACCGTGACTGCGCCTTCTTTGGAGGTAGCGGCTGAGCAGGTGGCGGAGCGGATCAATAAACAGGATGCGACGTTGCCGCCGGCGGCATTGGAGAAGACTGACCGTACCGCAGTGGTTAAAAACGAGAGCCAGTATAAGGTGGATGTACTGAAGATTAACCTGGATAAGTCTTGGGAGATTTCCGCAGGGGTTGGCAGCCATCGCGGCGATGCCTACATGCCTGTTGGGGTGCAGCGAAACTACGCTCCCAATAAGGCGGTGGCGGCGGAAGTCCATCTGGTGCCGGAAGAACTGGCGAGGGGGAAAATAAAGACCTCCGGGTGGGAGGTCAGGCATGTGTGGCGGTATTAGAGGTGGCTCTAGTTAAAATCCCCTTTGAATGCTTGACTTTTCTTTTTGTTTGAGCAATTAATATCAGACAAAAAGGAGATGCTCCCATGAATAAAAAACAAGCTGAGAAGGAAATGAATTACCGAATTGGTAAGATCGTTCTTGCCACCCTGCTTGCCGAAGGGTTAATTACAGAGGAAGTGTACGAGGCCTCTCGGCAGTCCTTGATGTTAAAAATAAAGCCGATCATTGGTAGTCTGGAACCGCCGAATGGAGCGTAAAAGGCTTATAACAACTATAAAAGCAAAGCCCCAGTTTGACTTAGAACTATCGAGCCAGTTTGTAAAAAGGCGTTCCGCAGCATATATTCGTGTCAGTACGAGTAGTGAAGAACAATTGAATTCGTATGAGGCGCAAAAAGATTATTATTCCAAATTTATCGCCGCTCATATTAATTGGGAATTTATTGGCCTGTACTGTGACGAGGGGTTAAGTGGCACTTCGAGAAAGAGGCGACCAGAATTTAACCGCATGGTTGAGGATGCATTGAATGGAAAGATAGACCTCATTATCACAAAAAGCATATCCCGCTTTGCTCGAAATACTCTGGATGCGCTTATGATTGTAAGGCAACTAAAGGAAGTCGGATGCGAAGTTTGGTTTGAAAAAGAAAACCTATATTCTTGCGATAGCAAGGGAGAGTTTATGCTTACCCTGTTGTCTAGCATAGCGCAAGAAGAAAGTCGCTCGATTTCAGAAAATGTGAAATGGGGTGTTCGAAAACGGTTTGCAGATGGTAAATATTCCATGCCATACGCAATTTTTCTTGGTTACCGGCGCGGTAGAGATGGTAAACCGGAAATCGTCGAAGAAGAAGCTAAGATCATTCGATTAATTTACAGGCTGTATCTGGAAGGTAATACTGATTCAGGGATTGCAAAATATCTCACCAATAATGGAGTGCCAACCCCAGGTGGTAAAATAAAGTGGCAGCCTATGGTAGTGGAATCCATATTGACCAATGAAAAATATTATGGGGCAGCACTCTTGCAGAAGCGTTTTATAGAGGATTACCTGACCAAAAAGGCGCGTAAAAACATGGGTGAGCTTCCCAAGTTTTTCATAGAAAATGACCATGAACCGATTATAAGTGAAGCGATATTTATGGAAGTGCAGAGGCGAAAGGAAAGCGCAGCTTTCATCAATCCGCTCTTGCACGCTTTCTCCAATAAACTTATTTGCAGTGAATGTAAAAGCAAATATGGCAGCAAAGTAGTAGGCGCATATAAATATCCGAGGCCGGGACATACTAGATATATTTCCTGGTATTGTGGACGCAGGTATATAATCCCCCACAAAAGAAAGATGCCGACTATTTCGGAGAAAGTGATGAAACATTTATTCGGGGAGGCGGTACAGCAGCTGTGGTCAAGGAATCTCAGACTTCAAGGTTTAATACAAAAGAGCATTCTTGCGGCTCTGCCTCTAGCGGAAAGGACGTCTCGTAGGCGAAGGGGTAGCGAGTTCCTTGAAGCGTTTACACGAATATACCCACAGGACTTGGCAGTAGATCAAGCGGCGGTACAGGTGATTCTGGATTTTGGGGAAGTTACGCCCGAACGAACGATACGATTTCACTTTATAAATGGAGAATGCATAACATGCAATATCCCGCCGAGAAATAGACTACCAATAAAAAACTAAAAGCAGCCAACCGAGCGACGCGCTGTATGCCTTTGGTAAGTATTATCGTTCTTGTAGCTGACTCATGCCTTCTTGCCGAAATGTCCTTCGCTCTTGATGCGAATATGCTCGTGGTGCTTGTAGGGCGAGAGGGCTTTTGTTTGTGTAGTTTTCAAAAGCATGGAATTGTTGATTGTAGGGTATATGTTCGGAAGCCAAGCAGTGGTGGTATGCGAAATGCTAAGTTATCCGGAGAAAGCAAAAAGTAAAATGAGGAGAGCATTTGAAAAAATATGAAGAATTAAAAGGTAATTCACAGGGAAATGTAAAAATTTGAAGAATAACATATAATATGGAGCTAAAGCGAAAGCGATGGTTTTGTATTTGGCCAAAGAACAGGCTTGCACAGAAGGATAGTAGGATTTGATTTCCGCGCAAATATGTTGCGTACCTGAATAACTACTGGATTTTTAGGCGGATGAAGCCGAGGGAAAGGATAGCGTAGAATTAAGTTCGCAAAAGTGAAAAAGGAAAAGCCATCGAAAACTCCGAAAAGGTAAGTGCTAGCAAACCCAAAGGAGTGTGTAATCGATGGCTTACCAAAATTCTACCGTACCTTTCGAAAAAATGCTAATGAAATTTGTGTTGGACGAAGAACCCATGTTATCTATGCTCAAATGGCTCTGTGAACGGCTTATGGAAGCCGAAGTAGAAGGAAAGCTTGGCGCTGAAAAATCCGAGCGTAGTGAAGGACGCCAAGG
>NZ_KB894613.1 GCF_000374545.1 Anaeromusa acidaminophila DSM 3853 | reverse complement strand
CGACCGAACGTTTGTGGAATAAAAAAGGTTCACGTCCATTTGCTGCTTTGCAGCGTTACGCTACTTGCAATGGCTCGTGCTAACCAAAAGCAGAAAAAAGAGGCCGCTTAACGGATAAAAAACTCCGTTTTAAGCGATAACGGGAGTAGTCTGCCCTTTTTTAGCTGCAGTTCCACCAGGCTTTATAGCGGAAAGCTGAATTGCATTCTTGAGAACCTGGCGGAGCATCTTTCGGCGTATTATGTCGCGTTGTTTTTTAAAAATACTAGTTATGCAAAAGACTCTATTACTTGTCCCCTATCAGTTGCGCAACTCGGTTTCCAATTTTTTAATAAGAAGTTTTTCACGTTCTTCAAGAAATACGTCAAAGCTGCTAAAATCAAGAGTTACATTGGGAACATAGTGCTTTTTCTTATAATCTGGAAGTTCACCAGCAGGAACCTTTTGGCTTAACCAGGCATCAAAATCCATTGCCTTCTTCTCAATGTTAGGTATTGTCTCAAGTAGCTGGAGGTTTCCAATATAATTGTGATTTGCAATAAAATCATCAACTTTGCTATCTGGTACACCTTTTGCTTTCAATTTCTTAGCTGTAAATTCACTCTTAGGGAACATATGATCAACATTAAAATTATGCTTTAAATCGGCCCAAGGATACAGGATTGAAAGAATAACTAATGTATCGCCATGCCCATATTTGGAATAAAGAAGATTATTGATATCATCATCTGTAAACTGCAATGCACGATTTGTACCTTTGAACTGGGCAAAAATAGCATCAACTGGAAATCCATTCGCTGATTGAGTTTTAATGATTTCTCTAACAGGTTTCAACACGCCATCTGGAGCAAAACTAAATACCCTCTTCAATAAAGCAGATACAAACCACAGCTTAATATTTTTTCTATCCCCTATTCTTGATGTCGAGGTTTCAAAATTATTAGGTAAACCAATAGTTTTAAGATAATATGCCACAGGAATCATCAGGTTGTTAGATGTTATATTTTCTCTGCTAAACCCAAAACTACTGATAAGGGTAACTGCATCACGGATAGCCTTTGTTATGTTATCCCACTCTTTTTCAATCAAGAGCATATTAGTGCGGTTAAAATTATCAACCTTAAATGAAATATCCGAAATATCGCAAAGTACCAGACAGGCTTTTAGCACAATATCTTTGCTAATATTGAAACCTCTGCCGATTTGATTTATTTCATCAATAAATTCGTTGATCTCTTCACGGGCATCTCTTGTTTCCCATTGGGCAGTTGCAAAAGATAAAAGCAAATCAGAATAACTTAGCGTTGTGCCGCCACTGTTTACACGAATAAAGATATTAAGCACCTTATCAAGTTCTGCGCTTTGCTCAAGATAGTAGCTAATAATCCTATTCACATGTATGACAGCGTGCAGCTTTGATAATGTTCTATTGGCACACTGCGCTTTTTCCTTGTCGGGATTGGCTGCTAATCCGGATGTTATAAGATAATCCATTACATCCGATAGCTCTTTTAAGTCCAGTATCTTTCCAACCGGAAACCAGTGGTGGTCGTCATCCTGCTCGGTAGCCTCTGATTCAGTTAAAAACTCGAACTCATACTTGTAGGAAATATCCTCAGGCGCTCCCAGTAGATTGATATATAATTTTTTTTTCGGGTAAGCCAAAGGGTTGTCCCATTTTTTATATGCGATCTTGTTGGCATATGTTCCCTTAAGCGCTATGTACAAAGACGTTAATCGCTGTTGCCCATCAAGTACGGCCATTACATCATCGCTTCCGCTAATGTTTGCTTTAGGATTATGCTTGTTATCCTTTTGATGATAATCACGTAAAAATTCATAGAACTTGAATTCTGACGCTTTCTCTTTTGGTACTTTCCAGAATAAGAATGAATTTATTGGATAATTTCTCATTAAGCTATCGAAAAGCATTGTTATTTGCTCTGGACCCCACACAAACTCTCTTTGAATGGACGGCAGCAAGTATTTCTTTGAATGAACATCGTTTATAACTTCACATATGGTAAGCGGCGTTTGAAAAGACATATTACGTCCTCCTTAGATATAATAATAAACTATATTTTGGATTGTTCTTTTCCCTAATCTTGTGATAGCCCAGGACTATTTCAACCTGATATAGTTGCGTGGCAATGCCTCGAACATCTCCGGATAATGGCCGCAACGTGCTCTCATCTGATTGGCTTTGGCTTTTTCGCCATTTTTCTGTACATACAGCCTTCTATCGTAAATAATATCAGCTAATTCAGAGGCATGAAGCGTTTGATTTGTAGCTTCGGACAATACAATCTTCATAGCCTCTTGTAACGTATGTGTGGTCTTCGCTGCAAGGGCACTAACCGGTACTTCAGTGTTTTCTTCATACTTTAAAATGATGTAGGCCGGCTTATTGTCTTTAAGAATAATTACTTTACCTACATCATCAACAGTTTTAAACACAGCCACGGCTTCGTTCATTGCTTTTTCAATAGATACCAAACTGTTAATGTTGATTTCCATCTCCATCACCTCAACATGAGAATATCACAGCCCATAACATTTGTAAACATATTTGTATAAACATTTGTACTTATTTTGTAAATAAGACCACTTTATCCATTTGCACATAAAAAAAGGCGACTGCCAGAACGTTTTCGTTCCAAGTCAGCCGCCATTATATGATTAGTTTATTCGCCGCCACATTCGATCTCTGTCCCGTCCATAAAAGCAACAACCAGTTTCCCGCTTTCAAAAACGGCGATGTGGTCCAAAGTATTCAGCATGAAATCCGTATCAAAATCCGTGATGTACTTGGCATTCTCCGTAATATCCGCAAACTGCACTGCTCTGTACTGCTCTAAGGGATTGCCAAATTCAGCAAAACACTGCCATCGTTTTTTTGTCTCCTCTCTATTTTTAAGCAACAAGTTCCAAGCCATCTTAAATGCCTCTTCAAGTACCTCTTCATCAATATGGCGATTCGTGCAGCCTGATACGCCTTTGACTTTGTATCGTTCCTGGCATTGCCAAACCTTACGGTATACATCTCCTGTTTTCCAGCCTTTCCTTGCATAAGATTGGTTACAAGTTCCACAGACTATCTTGCCAGCAAAGGGATTTGTTTCTGGTTTGTGAGAATATGAATTTGTACCGTGTTCTTCAATATATTTTCTTCTGCGCTCCTGTTCAAGCTGTACTGCTTCCCAAATCAAAGGGTCTATGATGGCCTCATGGTTATCTTCAATATGAAACTGTTGAATTTCCCCTTGGTTCTTTGCACGTTTCTTGCTTAGAAAATCTACCGTATAGCTTTTTTGCAAAATAGCATCGCCTTTGTACTTTTCGTTACAGAGCATGCTCTGCAGGGTCGTGGCTTGCCACACGGTTTTTCTGTTCCAGTTTTTTATACCCTCCCGTTCAAAAGTACGCTTGATATAATCCACTGTTTTACCCGAAAGATACTCATCATAAAGTCTTACCACGATTTTTGCCTGTTCTGGGTTTACCACTAGTTGACCATTCTCATCGGCGTCGTAACCAAGAAAACGCTTTGTGCTCATACCAAATTTTCCGCTTTCATATCGTCGGCGAATACCCCATGTGGAGTTCTCTGAGATCGACCTTGATTCATCCTGAGCCAAGGAACTCAATATCGTAAGAAGCACCTCTCCCTTTGCATCTAGAGTATCTATGTTTTCTTTTTCAAATATGACGCCAATGCCAAGCTCCTTTAATTCACGCACATAGTTCAGGCAATCGAGTGTATTTCTCGCAAAGCGGCTGATGGATTTTGTGATGATACGGTCAATTTTCCTAGCTCTGCAATCAGCTATCATGCGATTAAACTCCTCACGCTTTTTCGTATTCGTACCAGAAATTCCTTCATCTGCATATATGCCAGCAAACTCGTACATAGGATTTTGCTGAATGTAGGATTTGTAGTAATTCACCTGATTCTCATAGCTTGATAGCTGTTCTTCTTGGTCTGTGGATACGCGGCAGTATGCCGCCATCTTTATTTGGGCGGTCGCTTGGTTTATTTCTGATACCCCTGTCGAATTCTTCCTTACTGGTATAACTGTAATATTTCTCGCCATTTATTTTTACCTCCTCAACCACAGTAGGCTCTGTGATATTCTGTTTTGATGCTTCCTCGTCCGATATTTTAACGCCCTTGCAGGCAGTTTTTCCATCGTGAATATATGTGGAACACCACCATTCTATTCTCTTGTTGTATACCTGTTTTCGCCTTAATGCCTTACCGCAATAAGGGCAGATGAGAATACCCGAAAGTGGGTAGCGGTTTTTGTACTTATCCGTACCATCCGCAGCAATTTTCCGCTGTTCCTTGTGTCTTTGCATAATCTGCTGCACCTTATCCCATTCTGCCTTGCTGACAATAGCCGGATGGTTTTCTTCAATATAATAACTCTGGACTTCACCGTTGTTCCTAACGCTTGTATTCCTTCGGTTTTCGGGGGTGTAATACTTTTGAAGAATACAATCACCTTTGTATTTTTCATTCTTGAGCATTCCTCTGATCGTTCCTTCATACCACTTCCCGCCTGTAATAGTCGGTACGTTCTCATCATTTAATAGAGCTGCAATTCGGAACATCCCTATTCCACTGAGATACATATCAAAAATCCTGCGGACAATCTTAGCCTGTTCACGGTTTATGACCAGCTCTCCGAATTCATTTTTGTCATATCCCATGAAGCGGGTGGTATTCACCATAATTTCACCACGCTCAAATTTTTTCTTCATTGTCCATTTATTGTTCTCGCTCATGCTTCTAGATTCTTCCTGAGCAAAAGAAGCGAGGACGGCAAGCATCATCTCACCGTCCCCTGATAAAGTATTGATATTCTGTTCTTCAAAGAAAATCCCGATTCCAAGTTCCTTCAGTTCTCTTGCCACCTTTAATACAGTGACTGTGTTTCGAGCGAAACGGGAAACCGACTTAGTTATAATCAAATCTATCTCATGGTTCTTTGCTTTTTCAAGCATCGACTGGAATGCAGGGCGGTTCTCACAATAACCTGAAATGCCTTGATCCGCATACACCCCCGCGAACTCATAATCAGGGTTGGATGAAATCAGCCTTTCATATGTGGAAGTCTGGTTCTCAAGAGAATCTTCCTGTTTCAAGCTATCCGATGATACACGGGCATACGCACATACCTTAAGCTTTTTAACTTCCAACAACTCTGATTTTGGTGTAACAATTTTCACTCGCATAATGCGACCTCCTTTCCTTTTTGGTAGTACCATATATCACTCTAAAAGCCTTGTAAGTCAAGCATTGCAACTGTTTCTACCAGGTCAAATAATCAGTCAATCCAAACAGAAAACATTAAAAAATATAGGCCGGACAAATTGCTATCTGCCCGACCTGTATCTTAGATTTTCTTTGCGTAGTATCCGCCGCCTTAATAGCGCCAAACATGCTTGACCTCCCAACCGGAGGTCTTTATTTTTCCCCTCGCTAGTTCTTCCGGCACCAGATGCACTTCCGCCGCCACAGCCTTATGCGAAGCATAGTTTCGCTGCACCCCAAGCGGAATATAGGCATCACCGCAGTGGCTTCCTACTCCTGCGGAAAGTTCCCAAGATTTGTCCAGATTAATCTTCAGTACGTCCACTTTATAGTCCGTATCGTTTTTGACCACAGCCGTCCGGTCGGTCTTTTCCAGCGCGGCGGGCGGCAAAGTCGCATCTTGCTTATTAATCCTCTCCACCACCTTTTCAGAAGCGACCTCCAGTGATGGTGCGTTTACGGTAAAATTAGCAACAGGTGGCTTAGTTTTCATTACATCATAAGCCACCTGTAGTTCCTTAGCATTCATCTGTGAGATATTAAGCGCTCTGCGTAAAACCTGCTCCTGTTCTAGTTCTTCTTTCTTCAACACTAGCGCATGCCGGCATTGATTCTCTGCCTGTTGAGTTCGTTGCCAAAACCAGTACAATATTGTAAATATTATTAGGAAGGAAACAACACTCAGCATCATCCACTTGTTTTTATTAAACATTTGGAATATTTTAACCACACCTTATCCCTCCTGTTCTAAAAAATAATCAGTCACCCCTCGTGCAATTGCCCTAGCATATCTATCTTGCCATTTAGCATCAACCAACAAAGCGGCTTCTTCATCATTTGAAATGAATGCCATCTCAACCAAACAAGCCGGAGCTTCTGTATAACTGAGCACATAAAATCGATCTTCTTTATCAGGATCACCGTCAGAGTAATCTGCTCTGCCTGCACGATCTGGAAACTCCTCAGCGATTTTTCCATATACACAAGTTGCAAGTTTATCTCCGCATGTGTTGCCTGGCGAAGTCCAAACCTCATAGCCTTTTGCTTTTTGATTTGTCGCACTATTACAATGAAGTGAAATAAAAATATCGGCACTCCAGTCATTAGCCAAAGTTGTCCGATAGCTTAAATCATCCGTTTCTACTTGTTCGAAGTCAGTTCTGGTTAGTTTCACCTCATAGCCTACTGCACGCAAATATTTTTCTACTAGACGTGAAACGCTTAGTGCAATATCTGCTTCTTGTAAACCTGTTGTTTTGTTTACAGCACCCGGATCAATATTTCTTCCCGCATGGCCTGGATCTATTACTACTCTCATCTTTACTCCCCCTATTCAATATCAATCTGCTACGTTCTGTCATTCAATGACTTTTTTTCTTTACGAAGCTGTATTAGCTTGTCGCGAATAAATAGTGGAATATATTCGCTATATCCCATACGATCTAGATTTTCGATAATACTAAGTCCTTCGTTTCCCAAATATGCAAATATTACCATAGATCGGCAAGTGCTAATACCAAAAATACTAACATCAATCCAATGCGCCATAATAATGATAATTAACATGACAAACTTACGTTTGATCCCGTCAAATCCTTTTTTGCTATCAAGCGTTGCCGTCTTCCATGCCGCAATTAACCCCGTCAAATAATCTAGTGCTACAAAAATCAAAAGTGCCGTAACAAGCTTATCAACACCGCCAACTAGAAAAGAAAACGCTGCTCCTATGCCTGAAAATAGAGCCATAATGCGCAGTTCTATTTGCGTATAATCCATCTTATCCCTCTCCTCTTCAAATATTTGTCTTAGAAAAACAAATCACCTGAAACGAAGTTAGTCCTTTTCGTTCCAGGTGATTTGTTCAATTTCTTGAGCATTTTCTGCTACCTGCAATCTTTCCTGCAACCTCCAATGCTTTAACTTTACCGCTGTAATATGAGTTTCCAAGTCTCTACCCAACTGCATAAGCTGTTCTTTTGTATGAAAACAGACTGTTTTTTCCCCTTCCACTTCTTTTCTGGCACGAATCGGAGCCTGTCCAGCCGGGCAAATTCCTTTATATCGTTCCGTAGTTTTCCAGTCTTTTTCTTGCGCTCGATTATAAAGGCTCTCCAGAATATGTTGATCTTCCACTTCACTATCATAAAATAGCGTTTCGCCAGTGGCTTTTGACCAGAACCCTTCTGTATAAGCACTTGCAGCCGCTTGCACTAATTCTTCTTTTTTCTTTGTTTTAAGGTTTTCAAGCGGTAGGGCTGGGACAAAAAAATCATCAACAACCTCCCAACCTTCTTCATCAAGCCCCGGTTCCCAGCTTCTAAGCTCTAAATTCTGAGGTTTGTACCATAACATCATCAATCGCCTCCACTAAACATCCATACCACCCAACAGAACCATCATTGTCTTTTGGTGAAAGTTGATTCCAAATGACACTGGCTTGCCCTGTATAAACACGAATATACTCATTACATATTTGATTAATATAGCAGCCATATGCATATCCATTTGAAGAGTTATACATGCTATCTACTACAGAATAGGCATTGTCCCACATATAACGTTTATAAAACAAAGTTACCTTGATTCGTTGTGAGCGAAACGGATTTTCCCAGTAATAATTATTACTCGTTGTTACCCACTGCCAGCCCATGAACTTGCTACGCGGTACACAAAAGGGATTGCTTTTCACACCCCAGCAGGGCGATGAATCAAACTTTGCTTTTTGTCCATCGTTTTGAAAGTTTCCTAAAGAAATAGCATCTGTTGGTAGAATATCATCAGCTATATTCACATATACTCTACGTTTAAGGCAAGAAAAAATATTTTTTATTTCCGCCTCACTGGGTTTTCGATACAACATCAAAGCATGATGTAAATCGCCAATAAAAGGGTAACTGTTATTATTAGGGTATACCCCAAAACAAGCCGCTAAATTATCTACAGCATTTGCAGTAAAGTTTGGAATGAATTCTGGTTCTGTTCTATCTGAATATAAATACAGTCCACCATCTGCAAAAACAAAACCAACAACAGCCGGAGCATTATCGGGAATTTGTATTGTCGCTGCCACACCTCCTCCGGTTGTGCCTGTACCAGATGCATATGCTCCAATACACCGACTGCCGTTATAGCTCACATATAAGATATTCCCTTTTGAGCCATTATAGTTAGAAAAAAGTGTCCGATATGAGTCAAGCGCCCTAGCTTCCAGTAACGCAAAAAATCCAAAGCTTGCCGGAAATTTAAAATTTCCTATATCAAGTCGAGAAATCGCGCCTACTCCCGTAAAACGCCTTGCATAACCAAGTCCGACAGTACTTGTTATGATGGGACAGTTTTGTGCTGTTCCCGGATACAACGTTCCAACACTAGAAGTATCATTTGCTAAGTTTCCGCTACATTCATCAAATCGCCATTCATGCCATTCTTCTGTTTCACTCGAAAGATCTGGAGTAGTTGCCATATAATCGATGTACTCGCACGGAATTCCAGTTTGTGTAGCAAGCTTGGCCCATTCTTCTGCTGACAGTACATCTTTTCTAATTTGCAAGAAATTCATTATTGATTTATCCGCACGATAATTTCCGTCATAATGGTTTAATACTCCAAGCTTACTTACAGTTGGCATGGCCGCATTTTGCAGCTTTGCTTTCCACCAGACCACCCCATTAATATAGATAATCAGTTGCTCATTGTCATAAGAAAGTACAATTTGGTAGCGCATGCCAGGCCGCAAGAAATAGTTTAAGCTAAACTCAGCCCCTGACCAACCACAATAGTGTAAATATAGCTCTCCCGTCGAGTTATATACCCTAAAATAAAAGCCATTCAGCGAAGCAATCATAAAATTGGCAGTCGTTGTACTTTTATAATCCTTATAGATAAAATCAGCGAGAATAGCTATTTTTTTCGTTTGATTGAAATCACATACATTTCCTTGCGATAGCAGGTTTGAATTCACCGATATTTTTCTACCATACCCCAAGCTTCCCGCTACCCGCTCTACTTCATCAGCTTTTGTTCCACCAGCAATCAAGTTGTTTTGATTTGCAGTTTTATCATTAACCACAGTTCCTGTATCATCAAACTCATAATGATGAACAACCATATTATCTAAAACAGGCCATTTAAACTGGACTGTTCTTACGCAAACTTCTTTACTAATTTCTTTTTGGCAATATACTATCCCGCTACTAGGAGTAGCAGTCAGAGGTATCGTGGATGCAGCAACATCGATATATTGCTCGGCAAGATTTACCTTTCCTCCAGGATTTTTGAGTAACGGTGCGCCATTCATTAAATCAACTTGTATATCCATACCGGAAACAATAAAATTCTTCTGTCCTAAGACCTTGCTAGAAAGTTCTTGATTTAAAAGTCCTGCTGCCAAAAGCTCCTTCGTGATTGCACCTTGCTGAATATGTGTAGTTCCAATAGACTGATCGTCCAATTGCTCTGAACCAATTACTTTTTCCGTTAGCTTATTTCTTGTAACGGCTTTGTCAGCCAACCCCTCGGTAGAAATTGGTTTTCCGACTCCGCTCGCATGGTCATGTCCATTTAAGACACTAACCGCTTCCTCCGGACCCATTTCTAAATTTAGCACTGCCACCTTTAATACCCCCTTATAATGGCTTGTATCAGTTTTCCGGCAATCAAATTGCCTTGTACATCAAGAAGCTCAATATCAAATCCGCTTGTATTTATATTCGAAATTCGCCAGGTAGTTTGCTCGCCTTTCTCATTTTGCGAAAAAACTCCAATACTCGGTGATTCTGTATAGTGAAGCCTAAAAGAAATTCTTGTTTTCTCCGCTGGTATATACACGTTGGTAATCCGCTCTTCGATATCTGGCACGTCAATCATTACATTGACACCCTTTACAGTTGTATTGCTCACTTGATCGAGAGAAATCGGCCGTACGCGAATTTGTACATATCTTCCATAAAATTGATTTTTACTGCTAGGCTGCCAAGCATCCCATACCTTTGAGTCTACGCTGGCTCGGTATTCAACCTCGATACGAATATTTTTCTTAGGCTCATACGATACACCAATTCGGGCAAAGGTCTGTAACGCAAAAGAAGGCGAAACATACTGCACTTCTGAACGAAAAATGCTAAAAAAGTGATTATAATCCTTAAGGCATTCTTTCGTCTTTACATGCCAGATGCCGGACTCGTCGACCCAGTAACATCCTTGATCCATAATATTTTCACCTAAATCCAATACCGGCAGTTCAATATACGCATCATCTCGAAGTAATGGCATTCCGTTAAAGGCATCAAAAAAACGCAAATAATCCTTTAACAGTTTTTGTGACTGTAAAGAATAGCCGCTATTGTTTGGATACATATTGGTGATTTGGCACGCTTCAACAGGCACATACCTCTCAAGTAAAATATTGCGATTAGGCAAATCAATGACATTAACAATGCACTGACTAGCCGTTGCAGCGTAAATTCCATTTGTATTAATGGCTTTTAGCCAATACGTCAGCGTTCCTTCCTCCGTCGCTGCAAAAGAGTAGGTAGAGCTAGTAAACACGCCAATCCTCTCACTTTGTTCCCAACTGCTTCCTTGCCGCAGCTCATAGGAAAAAAAGCTATTGTAATTTGCATCTACAAAACTTCTATCCAAGGTTACAAGAAGCTGTTCTTTATTTTGCACGATAGAAAAAGACATCTGCGGAAGGCTCTCGCTTGCCCCGCGAATCGTATAGGAATACGGCTCCACTTCATCAAGTTCTTGTACACCTACACCAAAGACATTAAAACTAGTAAATTTGATATATATTTTCTGCCCAATGTCTTCAACTCGAAACGGATAATGAAAAACATTACTATCCATACGCACAAACGAAGTGTTCTCTGCATGTTTTTGCAGCTGCGATCCATACAAGCCACGGCGTAACCCGGATAAAGAATAAATGTTGTTCTCTCCTAAAACAGCACCCGCATAAGCAATCCACTCACCATCAACATAGCAGAGCGTATGCTTTAAATCTGCATCTTGCTCTGTTCCGCTTAAAATTTTCCCCTGCGCATCATATAGGGAAATTACAAGTGGCCCTGCCTGTTTCTCTGCACCTATACTTCTTGCAAGCTTGCCTACTCGAGCTGGTGCCGTAACCATGCCAATTTTACGATAGGTATTTGCATCATAGCTAACCCAGATATTAGCGCCACCCCAAACTGCGTTCTTTCCACAGACAGCTACGCAAAGTTCTAAACCACCGTCAATCAAAGCGGGTGGTGCTTCAAAAATAACTGGAGGTGCAATACTGCCTGGATCGGCATTATAATCTAAACCCACACGAGGTGTTTCTTGGCTGGTTTGATATTTGGCAGGGCTGTAAATTCCCGGCGGCCGTTCCTTAGCAACAACTTCTAACGCACCATCCTCATCTTCTTCAATAGAATCAATAATAACCGGTTTTTTATTGATCCCAATACTCTTTTCTGTCAAGGTAACAAAATCGCCAGGCTCTAACAGACAATAGCTCCACCCTAGCCGAAATTTATACGTGGTACGCCCATACAAGCTATCCATTGCTAACAGGCTAGCGATATATTGCGCTCGCGCCTTTGTATGAATATAATGAAGTTCTTTTTTTGGTGCAGAACGAAGCCCTCGCCGATTTATATCGACCTGCACTTTAAATTCTGCTAATTCTTCTTTATATTGATTGCTTCGATTAATAAATTCAACCGATACGTGATTATACGCATCCACCGAGTCTTCACGGGAAAACTGCAGAAGTTTTCCATCCTCTAAATCTAGAAAATCTTCTTCTGACAAATCATATAAAGGGACGATATCAGGTTCAAATACAACATTGTTGTGCTCAAGCCGCTCATCACAGCGCGGCACAAACTTTAACTTGCCTTGACTCCAAAACTGTATGGTATTGGTAGCCTCGCAAATATCTTTAATAATTTGGTAGGCTTCACGCTGCTCAGTCAATGGCAAAGAAATAAAAAGATTGGCAGCTTGGCAAAACGTTCGAAAGCGTTTTAAGCTTGCCGTATCAATATTGCCACTGCCAAATCCAATTCCCTGCAAGGGATGCGTAATAATGAATTGGCAGGCATCTGCTGGATTTACATCCAGCCCATCATTTGACAACCCCATTATGCTTTGCACTTCAAAATTCAGTTGCGGTAAACTCCCATTACTATCTAAATCCACCACTCCCGCTACATAAGCTAGTCCACTATATGGCAGAGCACGTTCCGGGTGTTTCGCCATGGTATAACTCCAAGGAGCTTGCCCGATTTCTCCCAAAAACAAAGAAAAGCCTGCGGCCGATATATTGCTTAGAAGTTCTTTATCTCTCCACACTCGGCCCACCTTATCGATTTTTCCTTCTGAAAGTCCAATCAAGACGGCTACCTGATAGGTATAGCTAATATTAACAACCGTTGAGCCTCCGCCGCCTTTTCCAGCATGTTGTCTACTTTCATGGGCTATGGCGGCAAAATCATACCAATCAATCACATTACCGGAAATGCGGGTGGTACCAAGAACCAGACTGACTGTAGCACCATAGGTTGCTTGGTTGATTTGAAAACTGCCAACTTTATTTTCCTCATTAACCGTTGTACTGCCACCGCCAAAAAGTCCACCCATACATTCACCCCTTTATCCTCGGTCTATATAAAGCGCGCATTCTACTTCGCCCGCGTTTATCACATAAACTGGTTTCATGAATACTTGATAAAATGACTCCAAGCTGAATAAAAGAATGCAAAATAATCGGCCACTCAATTACAATGCCCGCGTGACTAATGCAACGCCCAAACTGAAAAAGTACAATATCTCCAACCTGCGCTTCTGATACAGGATCACAGTATTTTTGCACCCATGCCAGATATTTTTCTTCATTATTGTGCAGAGCCCAATCCGCCGGATAGTAACCAGGCTCGCATTCACCAATGGGTAAAATTCCGGCTTTTTCATATATCGCAATGAGAATCTGCCCACAGTCGACACCTACACCTTTCACTCTGCCTTGGTGATGATATGGCGTGCCGAGCCAGGTAAGAGCTTCACTTCTTACTCGTTCTTGCCACGCTATCATATAATAGCCTCTGGCAGAGGAATATATGGTGTAGCCCTATTATGACTGAAGTTATGAAACTTATTTTTACAAGTAGTTGGCTGCTTGTCACATCCCGGAAAAACCCGAATTGCATCTCCTACCGCTGGTAGTGTAGATAAAGGTAGCAAAGTGGTAACCTTGCCTTTTGTTTCAGAATATTTGATCGGCAGCGTAACACCAGACAAATTGCCATTTAGAAATTCAATGCCGCCTTGGTCGTAAAATCCACGGTCATATCCTATATCAATATAAAATGCCTGAGCACTTTCCACTGCGGTAATTTTTCCTTCTTTGATTACAGTCTCTAAACGCAAACCGCAACCTGCGTCAAAGAGAGAATATGGGCAGCTTGGATAATAGTTTCGCGTTGGATATAAGACATTTAACCGTTGAACACTGCTTTTCACTTTCCAAGTCATGCTTAGTCCACCGCCTTCTTCAACATCAATTTCACCAGAAAACATTTCGACAATATCGATTACTACTCCAGGCATATCCATGAAACATCGGTATAGCACCAATTTTGCACAATCCAGTCCACCGTTATGTGCCACATGCAGTAGTGGTATATTGCCAATACAATCGCTTTCTTCTACATACACTGTCACATTCAGAGTATCGACGGTCACACCAGCTGCCAGCTTGATACGATTGCGTTTAAACCCTGGACCTTTTGAGCTAAAGATACGACCATCGTTTGCCGATAGACGAATGTCTTGATCATAATCAGCATAACGAAATACCAATCCATTTTCCAAACGCAACTCATATAAGTCACACATATAAAAAACGTCTCGTTGATGTAAATAATCCAGAAGTTCTTGTGAAGCACTCTTCATCTGACTGTCACCAACTTGATCTGATTTAACTTGTAATATCCATACCAAAAATTATTCCACTCTAAGGCATCGTCTTCAAATGCAACACGCCAATAATATTGAAAACTAGCGGTTACTCGCGCCCCTTTCGCTGGCGGCGCTGCCATATTAATACCACCATTCTGCAAAAGCTCATGCATAACAGCCTTGCCATTACAAAATACCTGCAAACTGCCTAAAACAACATCTCGAATGGGTTCAACATAGATATCATCAAAGTTTCTTAATAGCTGAAACTCTGTTTTTTCGCCATCGCCCGAACCAAGATATACATTGGTTTGCTGATAATCTTCAGGATCAAGCCATAAGAAAGGCTGCAGTCCTCCTCGAACTACAGCGCAAAATCCTGCAACTCGTTCTATTTCTTTCTCGCTTAACGCTTTATAGCTACATTGAATGCGCCACTCAGGGTAGCTCCATGTTGTCATTGCCTTTCTCTTACCACTGCCTGTTTTTTGCACCTTAGTATTCCAGCGCTGTGTTTTCTTACTGTTCCACTCCATACTTGGAAGGATGGGAAAAACCGGAAAGCTCATATTATCCTCCTACCTCGGCGGCAACGTTAAAGGCTCGCGCCTGCCTTTTAACCGCTTTTACCAAGCGATGTCCATTGGCATCCAACCAGCGATCTACGCTTGGACCATCCCAAGCTTGTACTGTAATGTGATAACTGTCTCCTTGCACCTGCTCTTCGGAGTTATTACTCAGCCCTAACCGCTCAAATAACTTTCGATCTAACGGCAATACTGCTTCTTGACGATGCCCTTCACCAATTTGTGCAAGCGTAGGTCCTGTAGTAATACCACCTGATGCAAGAGCCGGAATGCCTGCTAATCCCATCGCAACTCCGGCAGTAGCCGACATACCAGCCATAGCTGGCCCTGCATTCGCACCGAGTGTTGCTAAGGATACCATTGCCGCTGCTGGAGCCCATGCAGCAGCTACTCCAGCTCCTATAGCTGCAGCACTAGCCAATTCTCCTGCCTGCATTGATTTTCCGAAAGTAGCCATCATAATTCTACTGGCAATCCATTTTGCGGCCATTTGAGCAATCATTTGCAAAACGCTCTTGCCTAAATCTTGAAACGCTTGACCAATAGTTTTATTGCCTGATAAAACATCACTAAAAAAAGTTGTCATTCCACTATATAATCCTTTAATACCTTCTGCCATATAGGACATTGCTGTCCGATGCGATTCAGTCCACAAGGCATAGTAGACATCAATCATCTCTTGCCGTGCCGCCAAATCTTGAGAAAATAGCGCCGATTCCGATGACAATAGCGCCGCATAGCGCGTTAAATCACCTTCTTTACGTGCGGCATCAAGATCATCTTGCAATGCCTGTCCTGCTCGAATGTACGCTGCAACTTTTTCAGCAGCTTGTCTTTCAATTTCAAATCGGCGATTAGCACTTTCTTGTGCAAATGAAATCTTCCCTTCTTCGGTTTCTACAAAGAGGATGCCATTTTCTTTCATAGCCTGCCGCATTACATCTTTTTCTTTTTTCGTTAACGTTTCCCATTTGATAGCAAGATCGATAAAGTTGCGCTCCATATCTTGCATTTGTTCGCGGGCGTCTTTCGCAATATCAAAGTTATGAGCTTTACTTCCCTGAAAGGTAAAGCTAACCTTTTGATCACTAAATTTCTGCGCCAAATCGGCCATACTGCGTTGCAGATCAAGCACTGTTTTCTTTTCTTCCAGTAGCAACTTTCGTCGTTTTTCACTATATGTTTCCGCTAAACGTTGTTTATCTCTCTCATAATTTTCATTGGCATCCTTAGTTTCAGAAAGTGCTGTCTCTTGTTCAGAAAGCCAAATATCTAGTTGCTCCAGTTGTGTTTTTGTAGTTTGAACCCAGTCATTTGCAATTGCATCGGATACTTGCTGTACTTTCGTTGCCAACTTATCTAAGGCGTTTCCACCTGCACTACCGACGCCCTGCATGGCTGCGCCCATATCTTGAGCCTTTCCATGAAGCCCTGTAAACTCACGATTGATACCGCTGACCGATTCGACAATAGCTCCAGCCCCATCTTTCAGGCTATTGCCCACCGCGCTTAAAGCAGCCGCAGTACTAGTTGCCGCCTGCTCGGCCTGGACTTGTGCATTTTGAGCTTCTTGTCCTGCTGCAGCAATGTTATCGGCTAAGCAGTTCATCCAACCTGCAATAGTATTTTGCAAACCTCCACCAAATAAAGAAAGTAATGGCTGTACTGCTTCTAATACATACTTTACACCTGAAAAAACAGCCACTTTAATTTCAGCCCATTTTTGTTGTGTCCAAGCTAGTGCTGTAGTCCATGCATTGGAAAATAAATCACCTAGGGGTTGCCAAGCTTGCCAAATGACCCATGCTACAGCCGCCAGTGCTGCACCTTTTACGATAAAAGGCAATAAGGGTATTAGTGCAGCCCATGCCGAAGTCGCAAATACAACCATAGCAGGAACTGCTGCACCCAGTAGCGCACCTGCCAATACAAATGCAGCTAAGGATACTTCCTTGGGAATCATATTCTTTAACGCTTGGTTAATGCCGTTATTTTTTACATAATCAGCGAAAGAGGTCAGGTAATTTGCAACTGTTTGCAACCGTGCTTTCAAGTCCAGAGCGGCGATGATCTGGTCCCCCATTTGCTTGGCTACTGCACTGGCATTGTCTTTAATGGTCGATAAAATTCCTGGTATTTCTTGACTAAGACTTTCCATCCCACCTTTGAAATCCTTTTGCATACCGTTAACAATCGCTTCAATTCCTTTTTGCGCGGACACTGAACCAGAGGATACCTTCTCCATGGCTTCCGCTGTTGATACCCCCATTGAATCAGCTAAGTATTTCCATGCGTTTACACCGCGTTCAGCAAATTGCATCATTTCTTCGGCAGATACTTTTCCTTTCGCTTGCATTTGTCCAAGGGCTGTGACCATTCCATTGATTCCGTCTTGTCCACTTCCCAATAAAGATGCCGTATCTCCGACTGCTGCCATAATTGGAATGATATCTTGTACATCAAATTTAAAAGCAATTAGTTTTTTAGAAGCCTCCATCAATCCAGTTAATTCAAATGGAGTTTCTGCTGCAAACTTGGCAAGATTAGCTAAAAACTGCTCAGCATTTTGTGCATCTCCTAACAACACACCAAAGGCTTTTTGATTAGCCTTAAAATCCGAAGCCATTTTAACACTGGCAATTCCCAATACACCCAAGCCTGCCGCCAGTGCGGCAATACTGCCCAAAGCACCTTCAGAAGCCCCTAGCGCTTCTTCGCCTAAACCTTTCTTCAGTGCCCTCTGGGTCTGATTGATTTTTTTCAAAAACTCTGAGTTATCTGCGCCAATGACGACAGTCATAGATGGGTTGCCAGCCATTTATTCACCCCATTTCTTTTTGAGCATTAATAATTCGTCTCTCAACTCTTGTCCCGATTTTTCTCGCTCTTCTTTTTCTTGCGTCTTTTTTAGTGGAGCGTACCCGAGTAATGTTTCTAGGGTAATCGGTTTTTTTAAATTTCGCGCGCAAGCGTTAATGATTGGCACAGCCAAATACACTCTGGCTAGTCGTTCTTGCTCTTGCCGCCACTGATAACCTTTTACCATTTTCAGAAATTCTGTAACAGTCAAGCTACCAAACTCCCAAGGTGTCAAGCCTAGCGCCCCGTAAGCAATTGGCTCCATCAACTCAATCCATTGCGCCACTGTAGTTATTACTTTTTTTCACTATCTTCACCAGATTGTAATTCTTCTGAATCACCTAAATTTCCTAAAATCCCCGAGCGTCTAACGGCTTCACCAATGGTTTCACTTAGTGCTTCGAGTGTACCACCTGCATCTAAAAACTCCTGCATCAAAAGTCCCGCACGTTGCAAAGTAAGTCCTTTTTCCGCATGCTTTAACCCGCCCCACAGTAACGTGCGCATAACAGAAAAGCCAGCTGATGCCGGATTACCTAAGATAAAGAGTAAAGAACGGCCACCGAGCAATTCTTCCATCTCGGCGGCCGCATTAATATCATATTTTAGACGACGCTCTTTGCCGCCTAAGGTAATAAACACTGAAGTTGTCATTTGCATATTTCCCCTTTCCTCTTATGCCATTGTTTTAATCGGCGCACCAATTCCTGACAATGTCAATTTGTAGGTTGCCACATCATCATGAGGTGTTTCTTCCGAAAGGTCTGTAATAGTGGCTTTCCCTTCCCATTTCGAACCATCCTTTCGCGCATAGCGAACTTGCACTGGATTGCGATTCATATAGCAATCATCCAATTTATCAAATGCTGCATCATCTTCTAAGACCAGGGCATCCGCTTCAATCCCCCAAGAACGAAGGCCAGGAATGGTATCTTTCCAGCCCTTTGAGGTTTTAGAACTAGCATCGATTTCATCAGCTTGTCGTTTAAACGTAGCTCCTCTTTGTCCCCCTAAAACCGACCATACCGGTTCAAGCTCTGTTCCCGTGTTAATATATAGCAAAAAATCCACGCCATCTACTGGAATCGACATCTAATCACCTCTTGTAAATTTTTAATTGTAGCTTAATGCTACCTTCTCTATATTCTTCTAAACGCTCCACCTTACATTCATTAAGCTCCTGCCTTATCACTACCCACGTTTCACCCAAATCAAAAGTTTCCGTTTCCAAAAGTTTAACGATAAGGTCAGCCATATGATTGATTTCTTTATCGCCCTTATAATCTGAATAAAGTAAAATACCTGCCGTAACAATAAGGCCTACGGTAGTTTTTGTGTTACAAGGTTGCGCGTTCGTTTCTGCTAAAACGATATATGGCATTTTTCGATTTTCCGGTACACTATCAAAGACTGGATACTCCTCACAGTGACGCAAACGTTCAAAAAGCGCTCTGTTTAATGTTAAAAGTTTCATTTAGCGGCGCACCGCCTGTTCTACTTTACTCAAAATATCTCGTTGCACACCCGGCACAATTTGCTCACGCGCTTTTTGCATGAATCGCTTGGATTTTACACCTTTTTTTGTACCATATTCTTGTAGATGAGCGATATTAGACCTCGGACGAACAATATGAGTAATCCCGTATTTTCCTTTGCGATTTTTTATGCTTTTACGTAATTTACCGGTCTTTTTTGGTGCCAGTTCTTTCGCTCTTATCTGAACTTTTTTTGCCCCTTCCTTTGATGTTTCGTCAATAACCTGACTAACACCGTGCGCCATTAAATCAAAATGTGATAAAGTACGCTGCATACCTTCTACTCGCAGTGTTAATTTACTCATGCATAAAAACCTCCTCTACCGTTAGTTTGAGATATGCCTTTTTCTGTTCCACATTAACGGCCGGAGCCGTTTGGTAAAAATAGCGATTTTGATAGAAAATGCGGTCTTTTAAAAGAACATCTTTGCGATAAGGCAAAACAACCTCATAGGTTGCCTGAAATTGCATTTGTTCTGCTTGCTCGTTTTTACTACTGCGCACAGGTAAAAACTGCACCCAAGCCTTACCGTATGGTTGATATTCCTCAGCATAACCCCCACTATCATCTGGCACTTTTAATAAACGTTCTAAAACCACCCTGCAGTTTCTAACACCTGGATTCATTGCAAACACCTACCATTTTAACTGACGATATGGACCAAGGAGCGCATACACGACTATCGGAATATTTTCTCCAGTCCTCTCCTCGTAAAAATGACTAATCAAAATTAATAAAGACTGTTTAATCGGGCTTGGCAGTTCTTCCGGTAACGCTTCATTTAAATAATTTTCACAATGCTCTTTAGCTGTTATTAAAAGCATAGCGAGAAGGGTATCCTCCTCCTCGCCATCAATACGTAAATAGTTTTTGATTTCTTCTAGTGTCGGCTCATTCGCCATAATTTTTCTCCATTAAGCCTGCACTTTGTAATTTATCCAATAGTGAATTAAAATCACTTTTTAGTTCAGCTATAGTAGTGGCCGAACTATGCGCTTGCCATATCGCATGGCTTACCGGAATGCCAGCTAGAGAAAGCTGCCCTTCTTGATCAATTTCAAGTTTCCCTTTCACTACCCATTTATCTCCGCCTTGCTCAGCATAATTTTTCGTTGTCATAACTCCACACCTCGCTATGCTTTCATTTGCAAGATTTTAATGGCTTCATTTAAGATTAGTTTTCCATCCACACGCTGCGTTGCCTTGAAACCAACTTGACCAGTTGCAGCATAGAGTTCATTGAGACGTTGGAAGGATCGGCCTTGGCGATCTGCCACCCAATAGTAACTAAAATCACCAAATGCAATGGTTTTAGCTGCAGAAGCAATCACAGGGACATACGCCGAAGTTTTAAGTGGACGATTCAATATAGTATCCGGCTGTCCTGCTGTCACAGATGGCTGCCAGAGGTATTGCCCGTTGCCATCCTTCAATTTGCGAATAGCCTTAACCGTTGCATCATTGGTCACAAACACAGCATTTTTACGATACGGCGATTTGAGTGAATAGAAAAGGTCCATAATTTCATCAAAGGAAATGCCTGATACACTTGTAGTGGTAACACCAACTCCTGCACCCCCAGCAGCATTGAAAATCCCTGTTGGCTTGCCGTTTCCATCGCCGATGAAAAAGGCTTCTTCTTCTTTGGATCCAATACGACGGGCAAATTCCTTGGCAATATATTGCTCTAAATTAAACACACTATCATTTAGCAGTTCTTCCGAGACCTTGATCATTGTGGCCAGCTTATAGGCTCCAATAGAAACTTGTCCAAACGTGTCATCAGACTCAGGAATTACCCCTTCTTCATCAACCCACGAAGCAGTTCCTTTCGCAGCCACGACAGGAATTTTTTTATCGCCTGAGGAAGTGGTGACTACTTTGGCTAACTGCCGAAACATATTCTCCTCTACCAGCGCTTCTATTAAGGTTTGCTCAAATTCATCGGGCACCAAATACCCGCCTTCGCTATCGGTACCGACTTGCAAAGCATTTTGCACTTCAAAGCTATTTTTATTCTTCATAGCTTTCCAGAACGCAGATTTATATTCATTAGATGCTCGGCCAATTTTTTCTGTTTCTTGGTATTGTTCAGGACGATGGGTAATAGCAGCGCTCGTTGGTTTAGCTAGCTCTAAATCCAAAACAGCTTGGCGCTCTAGGCGATCAATTTCTTTGCCTAAGTTGACGACATCGGTTTCCATTTTTTCATAGGTAGTTGTATCTTCTGCCGATAAAAGACCATTTTCACTTCTCCTAGAATCTAAAAAAGCTTTGGTACTATCCCAAAGCTTGGCGCGTTTTTCACGTAGTTCTAAAATTTTATTCATGCATATTCCCCCTGTTTACGTTATTTTAAAAGTTCTAATCGTTTCATTAGCTCTTGATGTGAAGTACCTACAATCGCTGCTTCTACCTTCACAGTTTCCTTGGGAAGCTTGCGCAGAAAAGAGTTTGTGACAGTAACTCGATCAAAAATAAAACCCTCTGCTACATCTGACGTTTCTTCAGGTGCATAGAGGATTTTATCTGCAAAACCAAGTTCTACTGCTTTTTTCGCACTGAACCAAGTTTCTGCATCCATCATGTTTGAAATTTTACTTCGTGATAACCCAGTCCGCTCTTCATATGCATTAACTATACTCTCTTTAACTTCCGTTAGCATCTTAATCCCACTGGCAAGATCGCCTGCTTCTCCAAAGATAACGGTGGCCGGATTATGAATCATCATCATGGCAACTGGCGACATCACAATTTCATCGCCTGCCATAGCAATAACCGATGCTGCACTCGCAGCAATACCATCAATTTTAACGGTTACTTTTCCTTCATACTCTTTAAGCATGGTATAGATTTGACTGGCAGCAAACACATCGCCACCTGGGGAATTGAGCCAAACTGCGATATCGTCTGTCGATGTAGTAAGCTCTGCTTTAAATTTCTTTGGCGTAATGTCATCATCAAACCAGCTGTCTTGCGCAATATATCCATCAAAATGTAAAGTACGACCTGCTTCATTTTTTACCCAGTTCCAAAACTTTCTCATGTGTTTCCCTCCATCTTTGTGGTCTTATTATTAGCAAAGGCTCCTGCATCTGCTAGCTTAGTCATATTTCCATTAATAAGATACAAGTCACCGCCTAAATCTTCTGGTATACGGTTTAAATTTTCTAATTCCCTAATGTCATTGGCCGATAGCCAGCCATTTTGTCTACCAACAGCATAGCCATTCATCCTACTCTGATAATCTCCGCGCAAAAGTCCATCAACATTAAATTTTACAAAATACTGTCGTTTCTCCTTTTCAGTAAACAAAGCTCGTTGTATTGCTTGCTCCCAACGCACCACCCACGGGTCCAACGTGTACATAACAAACTCCAACGACTGCTGTTCAATGTTTGAAAAACTGGATTTTTCAAGATCACCAATCATATGTGGTGGTATACGGAAAATGCGGGCAATTTCATTAATCTGAAACTTGCGCGTTTCTAAAAACTGCGCTTGCTCCGGCGGTATGCCGATGCTTTGAAACTTCATGTAGAGTAGGGAAGTACCGCCTTGCCGCATTACTGCGACAGGTTTGTTCCACCCTCTCCCCAAACCGTGCTTACACCTCTCGATGTACACGGCTTTCCATTTACGCTATGACGAATGATGAATTCCATTATGGCAGGACTTGCAAACTACCAAAGTTTTTCGTTTGCGGGCAATCATAGCCCGCTCCCATTGTTCCTTTCCCTTGAGATTTTTCAGCTTGTTGATGTGGTGAATCTC
>NZ_KB894612.1 GCF_000374545.1 Anaeromusa acidaminophila DSM 3853 | reverse complement strand
CCTTGGGAAGTTTCCAGTCAATATTTGATACAGGGTAAGAGGGCAATATTTCGCGGTCTGGTTTCATTTCCACCCGTATAGCCTGTGTTAATCGCTGGCCCCCAAGGATCTGTTGTTGGAAAAACGTTAACCGTTCCATCAGCCGGTCTAGGACCATACATTCCCGATAAGTGATTATGGCTTTTTATTTCATCGTTTTGCCAACTGCCAAAACTCCTGCCATTATCTACGTTTCGACTATGATCCCATCCACGGATAAATTCTCCTCTTAAATCGGGAACCGTAGCGCCTACAATAGCAGCCAAAGCTGGATAAGAGGCGGTCGATTGGCCGTTGCACTCGATAAAACCCTCTGGCGGCGTAGGCGCTGCGTACCAAATTACGGTTCCCGTAGGAACAGAAACACTTCCTTGGGAAGTTATTGATCAATACTTAATACAGGGCAGTAATGCGACATTTGTCGGACGTGTTTCATCTGCAGTTCTAACAACTCGTGAAGCATCAAACGTCCATGAATTATGGGTTGCTGAAACTCCAGCGTTAATTTGATTTAATGGAGGTCCATTCAATGCAAATGCACCTGATGTATAAGTGGCACCACCAGTTACATTCCCAAAAGATCCCGTAATATTTTGTAGCGCGTCTGCTTGATAAGTTCCAAAAACACGGGTCCCACTTTCTCCTACGATCCCTGCTCGATCATGTACCCAGCCTCGGATAAATTCTCCGCGCAGGTCGGGTACGAAAGCACCGACCACAGCGGCCAGCGCCGGATACGCCGCCGTAGACTGACCGTTGCACTCGATAAATCCCTCTGGTGGCGTGGGTGCTGCAAACCAGATCACCGTACCCGTGGGGATGGAAACACTTCCTTGGGAAGTTATAGTTTCATGATGTAGGCTAATGAATAATATGGAGGCATAATACTATGTGGTTGATCACCACCCGAATCAAGTGTTGTTGGTAAGTTCGTTGAGGGAACAGTCAATAGCCAGCCTCCAGATCCAGGGCCGATGATAGTAATGGATCCCCATGTATCTAAAAAATTAGTAATTTGATGATTATGCTTTGGCATTTCTGAAATAGTTAATTTATGCATACCGGCTCCACCATGTTCGGAAGGATGAAAATACCCACTTCCGAATTCAGTTATGTCAGCAGTGTAATTTCCGCTATCACTTCCAGAACCTACAATAAAACGATTTCGTAAATCTGGTGATCCATTAGTACCATCGCAGAGTTGAAAGCCGACTGGGATTGTAGAAATTAATCCTGACCAAAGAAGAATACTACCAGATGGTAAATTACCACTTCCTTGGGAAGATTATGGGAGTGCCCTTATACATGGCAGCATCGCTACATTTCGCGGTCGAGTTTCTTCCGATGTTCGTGCACGTGGATTATGAAGACCATTCCCAATTTCACTGGCTTTAGAAGTCCACCCATTGGTCGGACTTCCAACCCCTTCCGTTGTATCACGATAACCGGTAGTGTCTTTACCAAACCAAGCTCCAAAATGGTCATGGTCTTGCAAGGCATCCAGTTGAATTGTACCAAAAAGACGAGTGCCGCTTTCACCTGTAATACCAGAGCGTCCATGAATCCAACCCCTTACGAATTCACCGCGTAAATCTGGCAATTGCCCATACGCGCCATACGTCGTCCCAAGGAGGGCTGTCAGCGAGGGATATGTCGCACTAGACACAACCGAGCCGTCACATTCCAGAAAGCCGTCTGGCGGTGTGCTGGCTGCAAAATAAAGTACCGTGCCGACCGGCACGCCGGCAACACTTCCTTGGGAAGTTATAGTTTCATTATCCAATGCAAAACTATGCTAGGAGGCATGTTATTGTGAGGCTGGTTTCCGCCCGAGGAGTTAGTTATCATGGTCATGTTATATGCAGCGATGCCATCACCGTTAGATATATAATTGCCATTCAACAAAGAACTGTCATAAGTTTCGGCATAGGTAATAGTATGGGTATGGTTGGGCATTTCAGCGATAGTTAATTGATGAAGTCTTTCTCCAATATATGTGCCAACAATATAACTTAGAGTGCCAAAGCTGTCCGTGTAATTACCGGAGCCAATCACTGTTCTTCCTCTCAGGTCTGGCGTTCCATTTGACCCGTCACAATAAATAAAGCCAGGTGGAATGTTGCTTAGATTACCGTACCAAGGAATAATTACACCACTCGGAAGAGTATTACTTCCTTGGGAAACTTCTATTACAGCTTCATAATGTACGCTAACACCATAAAGCGAGGCAATATATTATGAGATTGACTTCCGCCGGTATAGTTTGTTACAAATCCTTGGTCCCAAAAACCCCAAGTAAGATCAGAATCGCCAGAGCCATTAGCTCGTTGTCTCAATGCGATTAAACCAAGACCATGATTATGACTAGGCATTTCAGCAATGGTTAGTAGGTGCATTTCTTCACCGCCATTAACGCCTACCGGCCAATGGCCGTTCACGGCATTCCAGCCGGTGGCGAAGGAAGTCTTGGTATTCACGTCGCCACCAGCGCCGTACACGAAGCGAGAGCGAAGATCCGGGGTATTATTATCACCGTTGCAAAGCGCCCAGCCGGAGGGAATGGAGGAAACGCTGCCATGCCAAATGCAGATCGTACCGGCTGGAACACCGGCAACACTTCCTTGGGAAGATTCTATTCAGTATTTTATGCAAGGGAGCAAAGCGATATTCCGAGGTCTGGTTTCAGTTCCCCCTGTAGCATTAGTTGTCATATAGGCATTGACATCACCTTTAGCGGCACCAACTTTATTGGGTGCCGGATTCGAAACATCTCCATACGTAGTAAAAGTATGTGTATGACTTTGAAACATATCAGTTTGCCAACTTTTAAAAGATCGTCCTGAATCTATTCCTTTACCGTGATCCCAACCGCGAATAAATTCGCCCCTTAAATCTGGAACATTAGGCCCGACTAAAATTGCAAGTGCCGGATACGCAGCAGTAGGCTGTCCATTACATTCCAGAAAGCCTTCAGGAGGCGCAGAAGAAGCAAACCAGATTATTGTACCAGTAGGGACTGTGGAAACACTTCCTTGGGAAGATTCTATGAGATATCTTCCCAACTATAGTTTCATAATAAATGCCAGGCTATAAAAAGGAGGCATGTTATTATGAGGCTGGTCATTTCCTGTGTCATTAGATACATTTGATCTATTAACTACGCCTGGATCCCCGCCACCAACAGTTCCAGAAGATTGTCCATGCTGCATCCAAGCTGAGGTTGTATTATGATGATGAGCAGGCATCTCGGTTATTGTTAATTTATGCATTTGTTCGCCACCAGTTTGACCGACAGAAAAATATCCTGAGTTAAATGAATTCCAGCCGACTCCAGTAGGATTGTATATCCCGATGTCTAAACCCGCCCCAACAACAAATCGATTGCGAAGATCAGGGGTTCCGTTTGTTCCGTCACATAAGGCCCAGCCAGAGGGAATAGAAGTAGTGCTACCTTGCCAAATGCAGATAGTTCCCGACGGTATAGTTGAAACACTTCCTTGGGAAGATTCTATTCAACCCATTCAATTATAATAACTCCATTGGCTCCGGCCCCACCACTTCCGTACCAAGCCCCACCTCCACCGCCGCTTCCATAACCACTTCCACTAAACCCTGTAGTAGAAGAGAAAGCATCGCCGGGTCTACCACCGTTACCCAAAAGAGAGCTACCTCCAAACCCTCTACCAGACATAGTATTATTCCCTGGGCCACCCCCAGCGCCAGCCATAGAACCCCAGCCGCCAGCGTTACCGCCAGAATAACCACTTCCAGGGAAACCACCTTTAAGTGTAAAATACGATCCAAATGCTGTTGCACCACCACCATATCCCGAACTACCACCACTTCCAATTGAAACCCATATCGAGGCCCCAGGAGTTACTAATATTTCTCTCCGGTAGATGCATTCACCAGATCCACCACCGCCAGCCCATGATTCTCCAGCGGTAGCACCGCCACCGCCGCCGGCAGCACCTGAAACAATAAGTGAAGTTACTCCATTTGGAACTATAAAAGCACCAGAGGAAGTTATGGTTTTAACACGAAATTTGCTGGGTGTATTACTTCCTTGGGAAGGTTCCGTTTATAATTTCATGATATAAGCCAATGCAAAATATGGCGGTTTAATATCAATAGGAACGTTATTCCATCCACTACTAGTTAATATGTTGCTTAATGAACGCATAAATTGCATGTTTTCGCCACCGCCGCCTGACGTTCTTGTATACCATTGTTTTTCATAAGTGGTTGTGTTGCCAAAACTATATTCCGAATAATTATTATAATTGCCAGATATTATCCAACTGCTTCCGAGAGAAGATAATGCATTGCTTGGTAAATTGGAAGATTGAAGGATAATTTGTTCAGCTCCTCCCGTTAACATTGGCTCATATTTATTTCCAGCACCTATTACAAATTTATCTCGTAAATCAGGTGTATTATTGCTACCATTGCACAATACCCATCCACTAGGAATGTTACTAATATTGCCCGACCAAAGACAGATTGTTCCCGCCGGTATGATTGAAACACTTCCTTGGGAAGTTATTGATCAATATTTGATACAAGGTAGGAGCGTAACATTTCTCCCGCGTGTTTCCGTACTACCATCCATGCTTGTTTTTAAGGAATTAAATCCATTACTATACATTACTACATCGCCATATGAACTATTACTTACTTTGTTTATATATAATCCACTCATCGTATGATTATGAGATTTAAACATATCGGTTTGCCAACTACCAAATAATCTTTCTGGATCAACTCCTCGTCCATGGTCCCATCCCCTTATAAACTCTCCGCGTAAATCGGGGACTACAGCACCCACCACGGCGGCTAACGCTGGGTAAGCTGTGGTTGATTGTCCATTGCATTCCAGCCAGCCATCTGGCGGGGTGGACGCACCGTACCAAATTATTGTTCCAATTGGAACTAAAGAACTACTTCCTTGGGAAGATTCTATTTAGTACTTAATGCATGGCAATAACGATACATTCGTAGGACGAAATTCAGGTGCAGTATGGCTTGTTCCCCAAACACGGGAAGCGTCAAAGGAATAATTTTCAACATAACTACTGCCACCAGCACCAACATTAGACCATCCAATTACCGCTGCGCCAAAAACGCCATCGCCACTACAATACAAAGCGTTTGCAACACCATACATATTGCCAGTAATATTCCGACCACCATCGTTTTGAATAGTGCCGAATGGGCGGGATATATCTATTCCTTTGCTGTGGTCCCACCCTCTAATAAATTGCCCTCGTAAATCTGGCACTGTAGGACCAACAATTGCTGCTAAAGAAGGATATGATGATGTGCTTTGTCCATTGCATTCTAGCCAGCCATTCGGTGGGGTAGACGCACCATACCAAATTATTGCGCCAGCAGGAACTGAAGGAACACTTCCTTGGGAAGATTCTGATCAATATTTTATGCAGGGAAGTAGAGCAATATTTTTTGGGCGCGTTTCACTTCCTCCATAAGAGGAGCTTAAAGAAGCAGGAAAAGTACTCTGTCCGCTAGGGCTTGAAAGTAAGTTAGTGTTTATTGTTCCATAGCCCCATGGTTGAGGTGAATATGAGTTAGCTATTGCCGTTTCATGTTGATGTTGTTTAATTAAGTCAATTTGCCAAGAGCCAAACGTACGTCCTGTGTCCGATATACCGGTGCGATCGTGAGCCCAGCCCCTAATAAATTCTCTTCTCAAATCAGGTACCGTAGCTCCGACAATAGCCGCTAAAGTAGGATAGGATATTGTACTTTGGCCATTGCATTCGATAAATCCAGTTGGAGGGATAGGAGCCGTGAACCATATTATAGAGCCAACCGGTATAGAACTATAACTTCCTTGGGAAGTTATAGTTTCATGATATACGCCAGCGCATAATAGGGAGGACGATTTTCATGAGGTAGATCGCCGCCAGTATCGTCGGTAAAATAGGAGCCAAATCTTGGGAATTGAGTACTCAAAGACTCATCATTTGTTCCTGCTTGGCTATCGCATGAAACAGGTGAAATTTTATGATTATGTTTAGGCATTTCAGCAATGGTTAATTGGTGAAACTCTTCTCCTCCTATATTTCCTGGCGAGTAGAAGCCAGTTCCGATACCATTTAAACCGTTTACATGTGAATTTATATCATTACCTGCTCCGACGATAAATCGAGAGCGAAGGTCGGGGGTTCCATTTGTTCCATCACATAACGACCAACCAATCGGAATCGAGGCAATGGTGCCATACCAAATACAAATAGTTCCAGAGGGTATAACGAAAACACTTCCTTGGGAAGTTATTGATATGTTATATAGGAAAATATGAAAAATTATGGATCGGCATGAGTGAAGCCCAAGTATATATTTGACTCAGAGATGTATTTTTTACCCTTCACACAGAACAAATGTTCTGTTATTATATTGCTGAAGGAGAGTGAAAACATGGAAGAGCGATTTGTTGATTTAACGACAATTCCTTGCTACCAACAAATGGTTCAAGTTTTTTATGTGGATCGATGCATGGCGAAGTGGGCGGGAATGTTGTTATCCGAGCACAATGAACAGTTAAAGGGCGATGAAAATGGCCCTCGTTAACTATGTGCATTTTCCTAAAAGAAGCGTCTTGTGTATAGATGTTAAATCCTTTTTTGCCTCGGTCGAAGCGGTGAGACGCGGGCTGGACCCGCTGGATGCGTATATCGCGGTTGTTTCAGATATAAGAAGGGCGGGAGCCGTTGTTCTTGCTAGCAGTCCAAAGGTGAAAAAAGAGTATAGTATAAAAACGGGTAGCCGCCTGTTTGAAATTCCTAAAAAATCTCCTATTAAAATTGTGGAACCGAATATGTCACTATATCTTCAACAGAACAGAGCCATTCAAAATATCTTTAGGCGCTATGTTACAGACGAAGACCTTCACATTTATAGTATTGACGAATCTTTTTTAGACGTTACGGCCTCCTTAAACCTGTTTGGTCCTGCGGAAATAATTGCAAAGAGGATTCTAAAAGAGGTAAAAGAGGAGCTAGGCCTTATTGTTGCCGCCGGGATAGGCGATAATCCGTTATTAGCCAAACTGGCACTAGACCATGAGGCAAAAAAAAGACCACCCTGGATAGCCAGGTGGTCGTATGAAATGGTACCGGAAACCGTTTGGAAGATAGAGCCAATGACGGATTTTTGGGGTATTTCAAGAGGGTATGACAAGCGATTGAAGCGGCTTGGTATTTATACCATTGAAGCCCTAGCACATGCGGACCCACTATTATTGCAACGTGCCATGGGAATACTGGGGCTGCAGCTGTATTATCACGCTTGGGGGCTAGATGCCAGCATTATTTCCCACAAATATAAATCCAAAAGCCACACCTATAGTAAAAATCAAATTCTTATGCGCGATTATTTTGTGCGTGAAGAGATTCAAGTTGTTATTAAAGAGATGATTGGGGAAGTTTGCGAAAGACTGCGAAAACACAAGGAAAAGTGTTGTGAAATACAACTGAGTATTGGCTATTCAGATAAAGCCATTCACCCAGGTTTTTCAGTAAAAGTAAAATTGGCTCCTCCTGATAATTCTACGGGACGAATCAGCCAATTAGCAAATACTGAGTTTAGTAAACGATGGAGCAAGGAACCAGTTCGGTCTATTAACGTAGCGGCCTTGCGGATTGTACCCGCCATACATGAACAATTAGAGCTGTTCAATACCGATGATCGCCGGCAGACTTTGATCGATGAAACGGTCGATACATTGAAAAGGAAATTTGGAAAAACGAGCATTTTCTATGCGGGGTCTTTAGCGGGCGGGACGTATTTAGAACGTGCGAATTATGTGGGCGGACATAAAGGAACGAGTACCTAAAAAATAAGGTACTCGTTTTATTTTAGAATTACTTCGTATGATTGAATAATTTTTGAACCGCTTTACGTTGGGACACTTGAACGGCATGAGAATATATTTCTAAGACCACGCGGGTATCGGCCCAGCCGCCCAAATGCTGTACATCGGATAGCGCAACCCCCAACTGCAGTAGGTTGGTCGCAAAGGAATGCCTAGTGCTATGTACACGAAGATTTTTTGGCAATCCAAGACGTCGGACTGCCGCTTTAAAATTATGTAAGAAATACGAAGGAGAATGATAGGATCCGTCTTTATTGCAAAAAACAAGATTGTCTTTGTTTTTCCATACGGTCGCAGCCTTCTCTTCTTTTTCTTGCAGCTTTTTTTGTTGTTTTAAAAGCTTGCACAAGGACGGATGCAGGGGAATAGTACGGACAGAAGACTTGGTTTTAGGATATTTTTTCAAATGGGGTACGCCATTTATCGAAACCAATACTTGTTGTATATTGATCTGTGAATTTTCAAAGTCGACATGATTCCAAGACAATCCCAAGACTTCGGAGCGCCGGCAGCCGGTATAAAACAACAGCTGATACGCGACATGAAAACGGTGGTTTTTCGTACCTTCCAAGAACTTTGTTTGTTGCTCCAGAGTAAAATGGGCTACCTTAATGGTTTGGACAGGAATAGACTCGGTATCTCGTACTGGGTTTTTATCGATTAGATCATACTTAATCGCAGCTTCCATAGAGGACATGAGTAAGGCCCTGATTTTTTTTATAGTCCATGGAGCTAGTGGATTGCCATTGTTGTTGGCGTATTTCAGTTTGGATTTATTTCCTTCTTTGGCGAGATAGTTTAAAAATTCCTGAACATCTTGCGTGGTGAGAGTATGAATAAATTTAAGACCAAAATAAGGCGCAATGTGCAGTCGAATATATACCCATTGTACTTGTCTTGTCGTAGGGGAGTGCTTTGGCTCCTTATAGTGTTCGTACCAATGCGTAACCCAATCCGCCACCGTCCATAGTGCACGGGTGGCCTTTTTTTGTTTAGGACGATAAGAAATTCTTCTTTTATAAACTGGCAAGATTCGTTTTCACCTCAATACAACAGGCTCTGTGAGCTCTTTTGATTTTGGATATTTCTGCTGTTATCCTAAAAATAGGCGCCAAGATCATCATAAAAAAGGGGTGACCAAGCAGTGTTTTGCAATCAACGAAACGAGTCCTTAAAATTAAGTTGTAAATCAAAATTAAGCCTTAACGGCAAAGGAGGAACCCCTATGACAAATCTTGCGCGCGCATCCTTTAAGGCCATCCGTAAACGTGACGGCCGCCTGGTATCTTTCGATCTTGGAAAGATTACCGAAGCTATTTTCGCCGCAGCTAAAGCTGTTGGCGGAACCAAAAAAGAACTGGCTAAACTGTTGGCTGAAAAGGTGTATTTTCAATTGCAAAGTACCTATCAGCCTGGGCAAATCTTCAGTGTAGAAGATGTCCAAGATGTCGTTGAAAAAGTCCTGATTGAAGAAGGACACGCAGCGACCGCAAAAGCGTACATCTTGTATCGTGCGGAGCGCAACCGTGCACGGACTGCTCAATTAGGCATTATGGATGCCATTGAAAGTAGCCTACAAGAAACTGACCGGGAAAATGCCAATGTAGGCAATTGTTTTTCGGCCAAATTGCTCAAAATTGCTGAAATTGCGAGCAAAGCGTATTACCTCAGCCGGGTTCTGGACCAAGAAGTAGGAGATATGCATGAACGTGGAGATATTCATATCCACGATCTTGCCCATTATTCGACCACGTTGAATTGCTTGCAGGTGCCATTGGGTAAATTGCTTGCAAAGGGGTTTAATAATGGACATGGGTTCATTCGCTCTCCCAAACGGCCCGGATCAGCCGGCGCCTTGGCTGCGATTATTTTGCAAAGCAGCCAAAACGATATGTTCGGCGGACAAAGCTATGCTTTTTTCGATCGGGACATGGCCCCCTATTTTGAAGGAGTCGAGGAAAAAGAATGCTTCCAGGCCATGGAGGCGTTCATTTACAATCTCAACTCCATGCACAGCCGCGCAGGTGCGCAGGTGCCGTTTTCCAGCCTGAACTTAGGTACCGACACTACGCCAGCTGGGCGAATGGTTACCAAGCAAGTGCTGTTGGCCTTTGAAAAAGGATTAGGCCGCGGCGAAAACCCGATTTTCCCCAATATTATTTTTAAACTCAAACATGGGGTTAATTTTGATCCAGGCGATCCCAATTATGATTTATTCCAATTGGCCATGCGCGTGGCCGCTCGGCGTCTCAACCCTACTTTTAGCTTTATGGATTCGTCCTTTAACGCGCCCTATGGCGATCAAGTAGGCTACATGGGCTGCCGGACCCGCGTAATGGGTAATCTTTGCGGACCTGAGGTCACCGACGGTAGAGGAAACCTTCACTTTACGACCATTAACTTGCCTCGCTTGGCGTTAAAAACGCTCCGCGCAGGAGAAGGCATTGAGTCTTTTGAAGCACAACTTCGAAAAGTAATGGCAAAAGTGATCGCGCAGCTATTGCATCGGACTGATCTGCAAGGACGTCAAAAGGTAAAAGACTTGCCGTTTGTAATGGGCCAAGAATTGTATCTTGATTCGGAAAAGCTTTCCGAAGAAGACCCGATTGCTCCGGTATTGCGTCAAGGCACTATTTCTGTCGGCTTTATTGGCCTGGCGGAAACCCTAGTGGCCTTAGTAGGAAAGCACCATGGCGAAAGCGCAGAAGCACAAGAATTGGGAACCAGTATTGTGTCGTTAATGCGCGAAATTTGCGATGAGGCAGCCGAATTATACGGGCTTAACATTACGCTGATTGCGACTCCGGCAGAAGGTTTGTCCGGACGGTTTACCAAGTTGGATCAGAAAGAATTTGGAGTAGTTCCCGGTGTTACGGACCGAGAATACTACACGAATTCCTTTCATGTCCCGGTTCACTACACGATCAGCGCCTATGAGAAGATTCGTATTGAAGGCCCCTATCACAAATTCACTAACGCCGGGCATATCAGCTATGTAGAATTCAGTGCGCCGCCGCTGAACAATCTGAATGCAGTTGAAACACTTTTGCGGCATATGAGCGAGTGCGATTTTGGATACGCCGGTATCAATTTCCCCGTTGATTTTTGCGAAGGCTGCGGGTACACAGGGCTTGTGCAAGACGAATGCCCAAGTTGCGGCGCTACGCAAATTCGCCGGGTTCGCAGAATTACCGGATATCTTTCGACGGAAGAACGGTTTAACTCCGGGAAAGCCGCCGAGCTTCATGATCGGATTGGCCATATATCTTGCGAGCGTTAGTATCATTTAGAAGATAGGGCTATCATGCGTAGCCCTATTCTTCTCTTTGATTACCTATGTATGTGGAGGAACAATTATGCGAGAATTTAAACGCGGCAATGTAAGAGCAAAAAAGTATAATGATTCCAGTAGTGTAGAAGCCTGTATGCAACGTGCTTATAAGTCAGAACAAGAAGGCGCGTATATGGCTGCGATGCAAGAATACCAATTGGCTCTTAGAAACCAACATGTTTCGGAAGCATATCAAGGATTGGCGAAAATCAATTATTTGATTGGAGATTACAATGAAGCGGCCGTGAACTGGCTGCGCTATATTTTCTCGAATGGAGCTACCAAAGAAGTTCTTACTCATTTGGGCCATGCCTTAGTCGATGAAGACAGTAACCCGCTTTACCGAAAAAAATACCTCGCAACGTTAGAACAATCCTCGAATATTGAGCTGACTGACGATCTTAAAACGCATGAAGAATATTGTCGCGCAGCGGCTTTGAATTTTTTAAAAAGCATGAACAAAGAAATAGCCTGGAACCCTTGAAAATAAAGACACACACAAGTTTCATTATATCACGAGGTCGTGAACAAGACGAGCGCTCTTTTGTGTTCGTCTTTTTTTTCTTTTACAATGTAGATGTAAAACAAAATTATGGCTTTAAAGCCAAAGGAGGATTTTATTATGGAAATTGAAAACGGTATGGAAATTGGTGCAGAAACGACGGGTGTTGAAGTGGAATTGGCAGAACAGGATAATATGGAAGTGCAAAGTGTTACGGCAACTGATCCAGAAGAAGGAGCAGAAGAAGCGACACAAAGCATTCCCGAAAATGAAGACCAAGAGACGAATACACCAGAGGCCATTCCCGTAGACCAACTCTTCAAATGTGGGAGTTCTCTGAAACAGTTTTTGAACATGCAGCTCAATGCCCTGCAGAGTATCAAACAGCTTATTCTGTATGATCAGCAGTATGAAGAGAAGCATCCCGGAGAACTTGGCGAATTAGCGGATACCACGGTTTTGGAGGAAATGATCTCCAAACAAGAAGCAGCGTTTGCAGGAATTACTCGCTTGTTGGAACGCCATCAGCCGCGAATGGACGTTCTGGAAGCCGAAGCAAAAGCCTCCCGTCAAAAAGCAGCCGCTTTGAAAACAAAGCGTACCCCTGCTGGCACAAAGGCAGCGACATCGAAACCTGCTCCGACCCCTAAACCAGAAAAGCCTAAAAAAGCTACGGCGCCGGCCATTGACGATCAGGCCTGGGGCACACTGTTTTAGGAAGGAGTGAGGATAATGAATGTTGGAATGCCAATTGTATTTAAGAAACTGTATTCGCTTAATGGAAGCGTAGAAAGATGTGAAAACCAGTTTGCGGACGTCGTACAGTATTATTGTGAGGAGTGTTCGCAAAAATTCGTGGCAAAATGGGATGAGCGAGCCAATCCGATAAATCCATGGATCGCGCGCGGAGATAATGTATATTGCCCATTTTGCGGGAAACACCATAAGAGAGAGGATCAGCTGGTCGTTTCGCCGGGTAAGTTTATTCCTTCGGATTTGCAAATCCAATTGCAAGCATTCAAAGGGAAAGTCAAAGTCATTGTTAAAGCCTCCATCTTTTCATTTGGTAAACAGTTTTCTTATAAAGCAGGAACGGTTCGGGAGGTATTTGATTTTGATGTACTAAACCGGCGTTGTACGTTTAGTAAAGAAACGAGAATATGCGGTTCGGAAGTAACGAAAACGACATTGAATTGCGGACATCCGTTAAACGCCAGCTGGGTTAAAAACTCCGTATTGTGGTATTTGATGTATGGGAGCCGAATCATAAAGGAAAATCGCTCAACATTGGTTTCTTTTAACCGTCTTTTGCGCGAAGAGCTTACAAAGCGAATCATTCAAAGAGACGGTCGGTCTCCTTTAGGTGGCTCTTTATATCATGGGAAATCGTATCGTTTCGGACAATTACTGCTAACAGAGATGGCTAACTATATGGCCCGCGTTATTGTGCCGGAAATGGAAAACCAGGATCGGGTTTTGGCACACGCGTTTGAGAACGAGACAGATCCGTTATGGGACTTTGTTAAAACCGACTCGCTAACCAGCGAAACCTGGGGTTGTGACAGCATTGGCGGATTTTTGAAAGACTGCGGAATCTTAGACACGAAACTAGCGCGGAGTGAAGCCCTACGAAGCCCACGGCTGCTAGAGTATCTTGCGCCGATTTATGAAACGATAAGCAATCCCAATCTTCAGATGCGAATGTACCAAGCAGCAAAATTGAGGTGTTTTTCAAATAAGAAAACGATTTACTCGGTATTTCTGCCTTGGTTATGCCGCGTATATGGGGAAAAAGCGGCCGTTCGGTTTATGGAGACCAAATCAGACTCAGAAATTCAAGATTGTTGCCGCATGATAGCAGATCTACTTCCTCAGACTTTAGAGAAGATCGAAGGAGAGGACCGGCCGCGGTTGCGCGAGTTACATGACCGGTTAGTAGATGTTTTGCGGAAACAGAAGGTCGCAGACTATCTATTTGAAATTCCGGAAGCCATTCAGCGGCGTGTTGCCATGCAGGTAGAATCGTTCCAGTTTATGCTGCCGGAACGGCGGCATGAGCTATTCAATTGGGGGGATTCACTCAATATCTGCGTAGGCTCTGTCAGCGCTTATGGAGAAAATATGGCTAAGGGAAAAACCTTGCTTATTGGTGTTGCGGACGATAAAGGCAAGCTATGCGCGTGCCTTGAGATTGATCAGGCGAAGAGAAGTATTGTTCAGGCCAAAAGGAAGGGGAACAAACCAGTATCCAGCGATACGGTAGTAAATCAAGCGGTACTGGATTGGGCGACAAAATCGGAGTTTTTAATTTCAACGAAAGATGTTGCCGATAGTTCTTCTAATGTCTCTCTAGTCGCAACGGCGTAAGCTGGTCAGAGACTTAAAACAAAAGTATGGCCATTTGGCCTAAGGAGGAATTGAATATGGATTTGGTGAGCAGGAAAAAGGTGCAGCAATTGCTCCTTAATCCTTGCAACTGCGAGGAGTCCCAATTTATGCCCATTGGCATATTCAATGCGGATTTTCATCATTTATACGTATATTCCCCCAAGGAGAAAAACCCGCCCAAAAGGTATTTATATCTTTTAGGCGAGTGCCCTATTTGTGGTGGTGCACAAACGTATAAGCTGGAAATTAAGGCTCCTTTTGGCACTAGGGTTATTGTTGAGGCCGTTCTTCAACTCAGTGAATATACGCGGCATAGGAAGTTGGCTCAACAACTCATATTTTCCCTAGTTCCACCGGAATATGGATTTTTGAAAGAGGCAGCAAACGACCAGTTACGGAAATTTGTTGCTGCAAAAGAGCTGCAATTTGCTTAAAGGAAGACAGCCATCAATATGATGGCTGTCTTTCTACTTTTCAGCTCCGGTTTAGTTATAGTTAAGCTCCGGTTTGGTTATAGTTAGGCTTCTATTGCGCGGAAATACTGGGTAAAGGCTATTTTGTTATTTGCTTTCTTTACCCTTAAAAGTAAAGATGCAGCCTTAAAAACAGCGGTTTTTATAGAAAACAGGCTTTTTATCTATAACCAAACCGGAGTACTTTTTAAAACAGGATAACTCTATGCTCAGCCTGGAAGGTCTTTTCTGGCATTTTTATTTATGATATGATAAAAACGCAAACTAGAATCTTTCCTACGGGAAAGAGAGCCTAAGGCTCAATGGAGGAATTATAAGAGCAAAAAGATCTTCAGCTGCGTTGAAGGTCTTTTTGTGTTATATGGAGGCAAACAGCTAGAGGCATCTCTGGCTTTCTTTTTTTATACGGCGCTCTTTTGCATCACCTAAAATTAAACCATACAATAAGAGTGTAATTTAAAATTATGCCAATTAGGCGAAGGAGGATTTTATTATGATAACTAAGGAGGTTGTGCAACGACCACGCAAGATTCTGTCGGTGCATTCTCAAAGCAAAGTTTGTGCCGAATGCGGATTGCATTTTTTGCCATCCGTAACGTCTGCCTATTGCCCTCAATGTGGTGCAAGGCGCCGTGCTAGAACACAGTATGTTCCTATCCCTGCGTGCAGAGAATTGCCGTGTGAATGCGGAGCGACCGTGTATTTGGTAAATAATAAGGAATCTGTTCGTTGTACCTGCGGCCGGGAGTATTCCCGAACCGGAGAGTTACTGCAAATGACTGCAGCTTACTAAATCCAAAAGGTCGCTACACTGTGTAGCGGCCTTCCGTCGTCTTTTGGCATATTCACGAATTCATGAATCAAAAAGATGTGTCTTTGGCACAAAGGAGGATTACTATGTTAGCCGATTTATTTCTATTTGGCAGTATGCCACTGTTCCAACACTCATATGTTGACCCATCATCGCCATTTACATCTATGCCGGCAGAGATGCTGGCGGCTTTAGCCAAATCACTTCCTAAAACAAACACTCGCAGGTTGTCGTCTAGGCCGGTAGAAGCTATTCCGGTTTTTAAAGCGCCTCTGGCGCCGCTGCGGCAGCTGGATCATTTCTTTTTCTCGCCGTTCCAATCGGTGGAGGTAAAGAATCAAGAAGAGCAATGGGAAGCGAATATGGCGGCCTTGGAGCTACTGAAAACTCTTCAGGGGAGTCAACAAAAACCAACGGAAGAGGAAAAGGCGATCTTGGCTCGGTATAGTGGTTGGGGCGGGTTAGCGGAGGTATTTCTTCGGCATTACCGACCAGAAAAGCAGATCAAGTGGCATCCTCGCAGAGAGCGGCTGGAAAAGCTGGTTTCAGCCCAGGAGTTGGAGATTCTTCGTTCGTCGGTTCTAACCTCGTTTTATACCCCCGTATGGTTGATTCGCTTATTATGGCAAGCGGTGGAGCAAATGGGGTTTTCGGGCGGCAGGGTTTTGGATCCCTCCATGGGAACGGGGCGGTTCTTCGGCAGTATGCCGGAACCGTTGGTGCGAAACAGCCAGCTTACAGGCATTGAGATTGATCCAGTTAGCCTTTCTATTGCTCAATACCTCTATCCAGAAGCAGTTACTCGGCAGTCCGGTTTCGAAACGGAAAAACTGCCAAATGAATATTTCGACCTGGCCATAACCAATTTACCCTTTGGCGATATTCGCGTGTTTGATGCGGAGTATAAAAAGCAGAATGTGTATATTCACAATCATTTTGCGATCAAAGCATTAGACAAGGTTCGCCCGGGAGGGTTGGGAGTTTTTATCACTAGCGTAGGGACGATGCAATCAACTGAAGAAGGAAGAACGGCAAGGAAACTATTGTCCTCGCGGGCGGACTTGTTGGGAGCCATGCGGCTGCCGCAAGGAACCTTTAACTCGGCAGGAACATCTACGGCTGCGGATATCTTATTTTTTCGTAAGCGAAAAGAAAATGATGCGCCAGTGGATGATTCTTGGACCGAAACGGTATTTACCGGCTTTAAGCCTGCGTTTATGAAAGCGCCGTTGTCGATTAGTTCCTACTATGATAAGAATCCTTCTAATCAAATCGGCATTATGGCATTAGACGGTCAGTATGGCAACCGCCTGACGTTATTACCGGATTCCCAAAAAGATATTCAAGCGGAAGCCAAGCGTCTGATTGACTTACTGCCAGCCGATGGCTATTGGCCAAATGGGAAACGCAAGGAAAAGCCTAAAAAGGTTCAAAAGCAACTTGGTTCGTATCAGGTTGTGAAAGGTGAGTTGGTGCAAGTCTTAGGGGACGGAAATACAATCCCCTTTGAAGGTTCAGAAGATCAAAAGCAGCGCGTGCTAGGACAGATCAAAATCAGAAATGCTGCCAAAAAGTTATTTTATATGCAACGGCAGCTTAGCAATGATATGGAACTAAAACCATATCAGCGCCAGCTAACTGAAGTATATGAAGACTTCGTGGGGTATTTTGGATTCTTGTCCCAGCGGCAAAACCGGCGAGCCTTTGCTGTCGATCCGGACGCGGGCATGTTGTTGGCTTTAGAAGAGCCTGGCCCTTCAGCGGCAGAACCTTTTCAAAAGGCAGCTATTTTCACTAGACGCACAATTTGGCCGGAGCTGGTTATTGATAAGACTCTTTCGCCTATAGATGCGTTATCGGTGTGCTTGCATGAAAAAGGGGAGGTTTGCCTGGAACGGATTGCGTCATTAACGCAACTTACGGTGGCGCAAATTCAAACCGAGCTAGGCGGCCGAATTTATCGAAATCCCGCGACAAGAGAGTGGGAGACAGCCGAACAGTACCTATATGGGGATGTTAAAACAAAGCTTGCGGTAGCGCAAAAAGCTGCAGAAGACGAGCCGGCGTATAGCGACAATGTGAAAGCATTGGAAGCGGTTCAACCAGAGGATGTCTCGTATGACCTAATCGATGCTCGCTTGGGCGCCCCATGGATTCCCGAATCAGTAATTGAAGATTTCATCGATTACCTTTTGGATGAAAGAAAGGTGGCCACGGTGCGGTACATGAGTAAATGCGCCGAGTGGAAAATAGAGTACGCAAAATCCTTCTCTTATTCAAGCGCAGCCAATGTTCAGGTATGGGGAACATCTAGAAAACCGGCTTCGGAGCTAATGGACTATGCACTCAACCAACGCCTGGTGGAAGTCAAAGACATGGTAGTAGACCCGCTTAGCGGTCGTGAAAAATCCGTAGTAAACCATCGTGAAACTCTCATGGCCCGGCATATGGTTGAAAAACTGAAAGACGCCTTTAAAACATGGATCTGGGAGGATGATACCCGCCGTAGTCAATTAGCGGAATTGTATAATGCCAAGTATAACTATATGCGATTACGCAGCTACGACGGCTCCCATATGCTCTTTCCAGGACTCAACCAAAGCATTACCCTTCGGTCCCATCAAAAAGACGCTATATGGCGTATTTTGCAAGAACCTACTGTCCTTTTAGGGCATCAGGTTGGAGCGGGGAAGACCTTGGTAATGCAAGCGGCCGGTATGGAGTTAAGACGAGTTGGTATGGCTCAAAAACCATGCTATTGCATTCCGACTTTCAATTTTGAAGACTTTGTGCAAAAGTTCCGGGATGCGTATCCAGAAGCAAGATTATTGGTATTGAAGGCAGAAGACCTGCCAGGTTTATCCGGGGTAAAAAAGTTTGCTGAAACACAACAAGAATATGACCAGCGGTGTCTTGAAAATCGCGCTTTACGGTACGGGAAATTGTACCGTATCATTGCCGGAGATTGGGATGGCGTAATCATTAGCCATGAACTGTTCCGCCGGCTGGCTGTATCCGAAGAATTAGAGCGCGAATTTATCATGATGCAGGTTCATGACTTGGAGTGCTGCATTTTAGAAGCGGAAGGTTCAGAAGAACGGTTTGATAAACGAATGCTTAAGTCCTTGGAAAAGCGGAAAATGAATCTGCTGGCTCGTTTAGAAGCACAACTGGACGCAGAAAAGCGAGACATTGGCATTCCTTTTGAAGAACTGGGTATTGATGCACTTTTCGTTGATGAATCAGATCTGTTTAAAAATCTTGCGTTTCCAACCAAAATGAGTCGGGTGGCTGGTGTGCAAAATTCCGGCAGTGAGCGGGCCATGGATTTATTCATGAAAGTTCGTTGGCTGTGCCGGGAAGGAAGAAAAGTAGTATTTGCCACAGGTACGCCAATCTCCAATACGGTAGCGGAAATGTTCACATTGAAACGCTATTTGTATTATGAGGAAATGCAAAAACGCGGCCTGGCTTGTTTTGATGCCTGGGCGGCCACGTTTGGGGAAGTTATCAATTCCTTGGAACGTTCTCCAGACGGACAAAGCTGGAGAACCGTCAGCCGGTTTGCCAATTTTATCAATGTCCCTGAAATGATCAGCATGTTTCGGAATTTCGCAGATATCAAAATGGAGAAGGATCTAAACTTGCCGAAGCCGACTCTTGAAACCGGCAGCCGCATAGTAGTCACCATTAACCCTTCGCCAGAACTTCGACAATATGTTGAAAAAGACATTATGGAACGCGTAGAGAAAATCCGTAATGGCTCTGTGAAACCGGAAGAAGATAATATGCTGAAAGTAACAGGGGATATGCGCAAGGCTTCCTTGGATATTCGGCTGGTACTTCCAGGAGCAAAGGTGGAAGGCGCTGAATGCAGCAAGATTGACCGTTTGGTTGAGATTGTTAAGGAGAACTGGGAGTTAACCGCAGCGGAAAAAGGAGCGCAAGCTATCTTTTGCGATATCTCAGTACCCAAGCCCGGCGCTGCTAAACCAACTCTTACCGAATCAGCAAACGAAGAGGATACAGAACAGCAAGATATTGTTGTGTATGAGGACATTTATCGAAAGCTGGTTAAGGCCGGTATTCCACAAGAAGAGATCGTCTTTGTGCATAGTGCAAAAACGGCAGCCAAAAAGCAAGAGCTGTTTAAGAAGCTCAATGAAGGGATTTACCGGGTGATTATCGGCTCTACGGGTAAGATGGGAGCCGGCGCTAATTATCAAGATCGGTTATATGCCGAGCACCATTTAGATTGCCCCTGGCGCCCGCGAGATATCGAGCAGCGCGAAGGCCGTATATTGCGGCAGGGCAATCGTTTTAAAGAAGTTCGCATATATGCCTATGTTACCGAACAGAGTGCGGACGGGTGGCTCTGGCAGACCGTAAAAGGAAAAGCGCGATTCATTGCCCAAGCGCTGTGCGGTGATTTAACGCAGCGCACCTTAGCCGATATGGAGCAGACTGTATTAGGCTTTGCCGAGATTGAAGCCTTGGCAACGGGAAATCCAATGATACTTGAAAAGTTTCAAGTAGAAGGGGATATTGAACGGCTACAAGCCTTGAAATCAAAGTGGATCAATGACCGCTTTAGAATGCGTGATGGCCTATTGGATATACCAAAACATATTGAGTCCCTAGAGCGGAAAATTGCCGGGTATCAAAGTGATATTGCTAATCGAATTCCTACGAAAGGGGATACGTTTAGCATTGAGCTGGGTGGCGTTGTTTATACGAGCCGTACGGACGCGCAGAGCGTTCTAAACAAGTGGTATGAGCAAAACGCTACTAAATACCTGCAAAAAGTTTTGGAAGAGTCTATAGGCACGTTCGCCGGTTTTGAGGTGCGGGCGGGTGTTCGCTGGTTCTTTGAAAAGGCGGACTACTATTTAGAAGTGGTTGGATCACATCGATATCCTGCAGGTCCGTCCATTGCCAGTTTAGAGCGAGCAATTGCTCATCGACCGGAAGAAAGGCTTGAAGAAACCAAGACAAAGTTGAAACAGGCACGCGCCAAGTTGGCGGTATACCAAAATTGTTCGACTGATTCTTTTGAACAAGAAGAAGAATTAGAACGAGCTAAAAAACGGTTAGCTGAAATTGAAGCAGTTCTAGGAATCAATCAAACAGCTAATCAAGCATCATAAAGAAAAAGCACCCGAGTAACATCGGGTGCTTTTTCTTGTTCATTCTGATTCAATATAGAATAAGCAGTTGTTGTACTAATTCATACAATGAATCAGACCAGAATAATTGAATAAAGGCTGCTAAGGCTAATGATGGAACAAAGGGCATTCGCAAACCGGAAATGGACGTTCTGCAGATTAAATAAATAGACAAGGCAAGTAGCCCAAAAAGAATCATGCCTGTATAAAATGCGAGCAGCACATGGAAGGGGCCTAAAAAAACACCAATCATTAGGGAGGCGGTAATATCTCCCGAACCAAATGATGGTTCGTCATACCCACGTAGGCGCGACCAAATCAACCCAAAAGCGTAGACTGCAAAGGATACTCCTACTCCCGCCCCGGCGCCCCATAAAGCGTCACTAAGGTTACCTGATAACCATTGAGTAGCAATCCCCCAGATAACCCCAACGATGATGATTCGATCATCTACGATTTGCGCGGATAAATCCATTGCACTCAAAACTACTAACAAAAAGGAAAACCCAAGATATAAAAGTAGTTCGATAGAGAGACCAAAATACAGCGCTCCTCCACACCAAAGAGCAGACATTAAACCTTCGATAAATGGATACTGCAGCGAAATATGCGCTCCACAGTAGCGGCATTTCCCTCGCAAAAAGATATAGCTAAGAATGGGAATTAAATCAAGTGGACCTAATGTATGCTGACAGATAGGACAATGACTCCGGCCGTTAATGGACTTGTCTTCAAGCAGCCTCAGAATAATCACATTAGCAAAACTACCCCAAAGCAACCCCATGAAGCCAAGAAACCAAGGGGAAGACAAGATGGAAAGAATTACATCAATGTTCATTTGTCCCGGACGATACAAGCGATTCGTCCGCTACACCTCCTTTGATTGTTTGTTTTTTTGTTTGTTTGTTTCGTGCGATTGTGGCTTCAATATGTCCGCAATAAATACATTTCATGGAATCATGAGAAAAAACGTGACCATAGAGATTACAAACTTCCATTGGTTTCATGAGTGCCTCCTAAAAGTCGGTGAGTTCAATGGAGAAGGTCAATTTTGACAGGTATGCTTGCTTGCCTTTAAATTGGCCCAGGCTTTCCCATTGAAGAAAATTAACGGTTTTGAAACGAGAGGTAATGTTGGTAATGATGCGTTCTCGATTGGCATCGCAGTCAATGAGTCTGCTGGTGCAGGCACTCTGGATTTCTTCCGTTGAAAGCTCTGGGACGTTGAGGCATAAACAAGAATCCGTATGTTCGGAAGTAGGATCCAATTCCATGGAAGCAATTACAGTGATATCCCCAAAGCCAGTAAAACGGATATTTATGTCCGAATCAGTAAAGCCTAAATACTGCCAGAACTTGCGTATTTCTTCTGAAATTTCTCCCATACGTTGAACTAACGTTTCCGATGTGAGCGGTGTTGGCGCCGCCGATGGCGTTTCTATATTAAATTGGGTCATCAACTCTAAAAAATTTTGATACGTAAGCTGAGCAAGCGGACTAAGTTGCTCAACAGAGCAATTCGTGTTTTCCATCATCTGTGCAAGTGATTGAAGAGAAGAGGATAAGGTTCTTGCTAATTGAACTGAGCGTGCTGATTGTTCCATAATCAATCTCCTTTATATGTGAGTTCCTTTCTTTTAGTATACGGAGGAAAGATAAAAAAAAGCGCCAACCGGCGCAAGGAGGGAAAGATATTTGAAAAATATTCGTATACTACAAATAGAAGGTGTTTTAGAAAATACAGAAAGGAGTCCTAGACTATGTTTGATATGCTGACTCCTCCCGCTAGTGAAGAATCAGAACGAGCAATCCTTGGGTGCATATTCAAAGAGACTGCACTGGTTATGGTGGCAATGAAGCATTTAAATAAGGAAGACTTCTATACCTTGGCGCATCAACACATTTTTCATGCCATGTTGGAAGTAGTTGACGCTGATAAAACCATAGACTTGATTACAGTGATCGAACAATTAAAAAATGAAAACCACCTGGAAGCAGCCGGGGGGATAAAGTACATAACCGGCTTGGCGGATGTAATGAATCTTTATCACAACATAGAAGAGTATTGTGCCATTGTAAAAGAGCACTCAATTCGTCGAAAGCTGCTTTATTTAATAATGGATTGTTATAAGGACTTTCAGAATGAAGAGCCATTAGCTACGGTGATAAGCCGCTTATATCACGGCATTAGGATTGCCGAAGCAAACGACGAACAAAAGGCATTATATACACCTAAAACACTTCTTTCGCGGTGTATGAACGAACTGAAGCACGCTGCGGTGCCCAATGCAACCCCTGCCGGATTATCAACCGGTTTACCGTCGCTAGATGAGCTTGTGAGAGGAATTCAAAAAAAGCAAGTCATCCTGATCGCTGCCAGGCCCGGGCATTGCAAGACCACTTTAGCTCTTTCTATTTTGGGAAATGTTGTATTAAAAGAGCAGCAGCCGGCCATTCTATTTAGCCCTAGTGTACCGGCAACGCCGTTGTTTACCCGAATGATTATGGCAGAAGCAGGAGTGGCTTACGATGATCTTTACGGCTGGACGGATCAGGAAATCGAAAAATGCTTTGCAAGAACTGTGGAACAATTTTCAACAGCTCCACTATATATTGATGATCGCCCGTATCTGAGCGGTGAAGATATAAAAAATACAGTACGCCAAGTTCGCAGTAAAGGCGAAACCGTTTCTCTGATCGTCATTGATTATCTTCAAATGATGGCTGAAATGGATATGAGTGTCCTTCGGCAGATTGCCCGGGATATGGATGTAGCAGTCATTGTGGTGTACCAACTGGGAAGAAGTATAGACCAGCGCCACAACAAAAGGCCGCTTCGCAGCGATTTGAAAGAAAATGATTCTCTAGAAGCCGCAGATATCATTTTGCTTCTCTATAGGGAAGCTTGTTATTATCCAGATGTTCTAAATGGAGAAAACCTGGATGTGGTGGAAATAATGCTAACCAAACACCCAAACGGGCCATTGGGAACCAAAGCAGTGCAATTTGATGAACGATATGGGCAAATTAAAGAAATTGAACAAGGAGAATTTTATCGATAATTGATGATTCAAATTTAGCAAGACGAATCCGTACACATTAGAGGAGGGTTACATTATGAAAAACGTTATTGTGAAAGCTGGACAAATCTATTCGTACAAAAACGGGACGGTACAGCGGCAAGTGCTTGAAGTGACGGAAAAGAAAATTGTTTATGAAATTGTCGCAGGCCACGCTAGTGCCATTGGGAAAACAGATGCAAGCGATCCTAAGCGATTTCTTGTGGGAGCGGAGCTTGTTGCCGCTAAAATTACAGCATAAGCAGCGCAAAGGGGATGCATTCGAGTGTCAACTTTAGTGATAGTAGAAAGTCCAGCAAAATGTAAGACCATCGGCAAGTATTTGGGGAAAGAGTATGTCGTAAAAGCGTCAATGGGGCATGTTCGGGATTTGCCACCTAAAGAGTTGGGGGTTGATGTTGCAGACAATTATGCTCTTCAATACGTTACAATCCCAACCAAAAAAAATACCGTTGATTCTTTAAAAAGAGAGATGGCCAAACATGCCAATGTTCTCTTAGCCAGTGATGAAGATAGAGAAGGAGAAGCCATTGCATGGCATTTATCCAAAATCCTTGGCGTAAATCCCTCTTCCCAGTGCCGTGTGACTTTTAATGCCATTACGCAAAAAGGAATACAACAAGGATTACAAAATGTTCGCTCCATCTATATGGAGAAAGTAGATTCGCAGCAAGCACGTCGTGCCGTGGATCGGCTGGTAGGCTTCAAGGTGAGCCCGGCAGCCAGTAGGGCCTTGAAGAACTTTCGACTTTCAGCCGGGCGGGTTCAATCTGCCTTGCTACGCATTATGGTTGATCGGCAAAAAGCTATTGAAGCTTTCGTTAAGGAAGAAAGTTGGGAAATTAAAGTTAAAACTCAAACAGGAACGGGAAATGAGCTTTGGCTTAAATTTTGCCCATCATCACCTATTAAAACAGAAGCCCTAGCTGATAATTGCTTGGCCTACCTCCAGGAGCAATCATTTTTAGTTTCTGATATTGAAAAGAGGACAATGCAAAAGAAGCCGGCGCCGCCGTTTACTACATCTACTTTTCAACAAGCAGCTGCCACGCGATTAAAATTGAATCAGTCTAAAGCAATGAAAATTGCGCAAGAGTTGTACGAGGGGATTAACATTGATGGTTCTCCTACAGGCTTAATCACGTACATGAGAACGGATTCGGTCCGTATTTCTCCAGAAGCACAACAAGAAGCAAGGACATTTATTCTAGGTCACTTTGGGTTAGAAAAGAGATATTTGCCTGAAAATGCACCAGAATACAAAACCAAAAAGGACAATGTGCAAGACGCTCATGAAGCGATACGCCCAGCCGATCTTTCTAAAACACCAGATAGTTTGAAAGGAAAGTTACCGGATGAAGCCTGGCAAGTGTATGACATGATTTATAAGCGTTTTATAGCGAGTCAAATGGCACCGGCCATTTATGATGTTGTTTCAGTTACCGTTACTGCTGGCAAGGCAAATCTTAAAGCCTCAGGTTCAACAGAAAAATTTGATGGGTTTAAAGTTCTATGGGCAGAAGAAAAAGAAGAGAGTGCAGAAAAGGAAGAAGAAATTATCCCAGAGTTGCACTTGAATGAAGCATTAACCTGCCTAGAAGCAACCAAGCGGCAAGTCTTTACAAAACCTCCTGCTCGTTTTACTGAAGCCAGCTTGGTTAAGGAAATGGAAACGTCCGGGATTGGTAGACCAAGCACCTATGCTTCAACGGTTGAACTATTAAAGCGACGGGAGTATATCGTTTTAAAAAAGAAACAATACTTTGTGACTGATTTAGGTATTCAATTGGATCAATATTTACGGAGTCAATTTCAATCAGTGACTAGTGTTGAATTTACTTCGCAACTTGAAAATGAACTGGATATGATCTCTGTAAAAGAAAAAAGTTATAAGGATGTTGTGGGGAGTGTTTATCAACCACTAAAGGCGATCTTGAATCAAATGGGTATTAGCGATGAACGAACCGTAAAGCCTGCTCCAGAAAAAACGGGCGGCAAATGTCCTTTATGTGGGAAGGATTTATTGTGGAGAAACGGCCAAAATCATCGTTTTATCGGCTGTAGTGGATTTCCTAAATGCAGATTTACTTCAGCTGATCCAAGTGATCCCGTTAAAACTTGCCCGTCTTGTGGGAAGCCTATGCGAAAGATTAACGGACCCAAAGGACTATTCTGGGGGTGTAGCGGATATCCTGAATGTCGGCATAATGAAAAGGTCTAAGGGGAAGGCGCGAAGGTGCCTTCCCCTTGCTCTTTTTGAAAATTAAATTGTTCATGATAGCTAAAGTCATAAATTAAAATGTTCAGCATTTGCTGAGAGGAGGAATTCTATATGAATGGTGCGGAAAACGAAATTATCGATTTGAATGAGGAAGAATTTCTCAGAAAAGCGGAGATTGCAATTTTTGAGACTCATTATCCGCGCAATTAAAAATAGCCCTATGATGATTTGAATTCAAATATCATCATAGGGTTATTTTTTTATGCTCTACCATCGAAAACAAAATTTATCCGTATACTAAAAATAAGAGGATAATTTTTAAAGGTTGATTGTAAAATGAAGTTGAACACTTAAGAAAAAAGTCCATGGTGACTTTTCCTCGTATGGTAGAATGGAGTTCTCACACAACCATCACCAACGAGGAGGCAATCACTATGGACTGCCATGATTATATCATACAAGAGCCAGAACGCAAGCGCGGCCAGCACTTAGGGAAAGAAGAACGAGGTGCTATTCAGCACCTAAATAAGCAGGGCTATTCATTACGCAAGATCGCTCAAGCCATCAATTGCTCGCCAAGTACGGTTATGAACGAGCTGCGCCGGGGAACGCCGCTGCGCAAAAGCAACAGAGGTCGTGCGCCTGAATACAACGCTAAACGAGGTCATGCGGTCTACAAGGCTAACCGAACACGCTGCAAGAAAAGGCATCGTATAGTGGAGTGCTCGGCCTTTGTTAAATGGCTAGTAAAAATGGTTCGCAGCCATACGTGGTCCATAGATGCTTGTGTAGGCCATGCAAAGCTTCATAACAAATTCCCTAAAGAGCAGCTGGTGTGTACCAAAACGCTATACAACGAACTGGCATCCGGCAACTTGCCTCTATCACTTTTTGACGTGCCGGAATTGCTTAAACGCAAGCGCAGAAAGGTCAAAAGCCATGAACATAAACGCCTGAAAGGCCGTAGCATCGATGAGCGCCCCGCTATTGTTGCGGAACGCACCGAGTTAGGACATTGGGAAGCCGACACAGTGGTCGGCCTGCGCAATGGCAAGGAAGCTGTCGTTTTGACACTGATCGAACGCGTCACAGACCATTATCTTGCCATTCACATTCCCGGAAAAACAAGCGTGGCCGTGATGAATGCCATGAGGCAACTATACAGTGAATATGGCAACCAGTTCAGTACTATCTTCAAAACAATCACCACCGACAACGGTTCTGAATTTGAAGACTTTGCAGACGTTCAGCAATGGGGCACGAAAGTTTTCTTTGCTCATCCTTACTCGTCTTGGGAGAGAGCCATAAACGAAAGGCATAACGGTCTCTTGCGCAGGTACATTCCCAAAGGCACGTCTATAGAGAGGTATACTCCCGAAGAGGTGAAGGGCTTTGCTGATGAAATAAACGCTCTTCCACGCAAGCGCCTCGGTTATCGAACTCCAGACGACCTTTTCGAAGACTTTCTTGACTCTATTTATGCTGCTTAATTTAAACTACTGTTCTACTTTACCAAAGTGTTCAACTTGCACTTGCAATTTGCG
>NZ_KB894611.1 GCF_000374545.1 Anaeromusa acidaminophila DSM 3853 | reverse complement strand
CCTTGGGAAGTTTCCAGTCAATATTTGATACAAGGAAGCAACGCAATATTATGTGGCCGTGTTTCATTTCCTCCTGTGTACCAAGTAAATATTTCAATTCCAGATTGAGGGTTAGGATTCCAACCGCCGCTATGATCGGGGGGCAAATATACAAAATTTGCATCACCTCCACCAGCACCATGAGATCCTGCTTCAATTTTATGATCATGCTTTTGAATTTGAAAGTCTTGCCAACTACCAAACATTCTTCCGGCATCTGGCGTACCTACTTTGTCATGTGACCAACCTCGAATAAATTCACCACGTAGATCCGGTACCGTAGCGCCGACAATAGCGGCCAATGACGGATAGGCCGCCGTTGGTTGTCCATTGCACTCTAGGAAACCATCCGGCGGCGCAGGAGCCGCATACCAGATTACCGTACCTACGGGAATAGCAGCACTTCCTTGGGAAGGTTATAGCTTGATAATCCAATGAACGGCCATATAAGGAGGAAGAGTATTATGGGGCTGGTCGCCGCCTGTATTTTTAGTCGTAACGATATTGGATAATAACCCACCTATGCCAGTATAGGCATGACCAACGCCATTCCCAAAATCTTGGCTATATATACCGGATGTTGTATGAGAATGAGCGGGTAGTTCATTGGTTATCAGCTTGTGCATGCGTTCACCAGCTGCGTCCCCAAGTGTGTACACTACGCTACCGTACGCATCACTCCATGCGCCAGTACCAATAACTGTCCGCCCCTTTAGATCCGGTGTACCATTGCTGCCGTCGCAGTAAGCGAAGCCAGTCGGAATAGACGCTAGATCGCCGTACCAAGGAATAATGCTACCGGATGGCAGAGTACCACTTCCTTGGGAAGATTACTTTGGCACAATACTGTTATTTTGCTCTAATTAAAAATTTAACTGCTGTATTTAAAGGTCTATTTTCATTATCGGTTGGCATAACGTTTTTTAATGAGAATTTAATGATATGCCCATTTCCAGATCCATTATTTTGCAAATCAAAATTATAGGCAGCTCCCGTGCTAAAAACACCTGTCGGAGATGGTGCCCCAATTGGAGTATAACCAGAATATCCAGTCACTGAGTCGTCACCCAAGAAAGATCCCTCTGCATTTCTCGAAGAGTCACCTTGTATAACACCCATACTCAAAGAAGAATGATTTACCGTTCCATAAATATCAGTAAAGAGTTGTGAACCATAGCCTCGAAGAAAAAGACCTTGATAGTTTGGAACATTACTACCAACTATGGTAGCAAGCGATGGGTATCCTGCGGTTGATTGTCCATTGCATTCAAGCCAAACCCCTTCCATTGGATTTATAGCAACAGGCCAAATGATGACCGTTCCAATTGGAACACCTCCCGCACTACTTCCTTGGGAAGATTCCGTTTATAATTTCATAATGTAAGCCAATGCATAATATGGAGGACGAATATCAATTGGGATATTAGACCACCCAGATGAAATCAACGCATACGATAATGAACGGGTAAAAAACAATGACTGAGAATTAACAGTGGTTGCTTCCGATCTACATAACTTGTCATATTGATAAGTATTCCCAAAACTAGTGTTAGCCGCGGTGTCGAAAAATCCCGATAGCACCCAAAAGTTCGCAAGTGATGATAAGGCTGAACTTGGTAAATTAGATGCTTGGAGAGTAACTTGTTCCGTTCCACCAGATACTTGTGGTGCGTACTTATTTCCCGAACCAATGACAAATCTGTCTTTTAAGTTTGGTGTGCCATTCGTTCCATCACATAAAGCCCATCCAAAAGGAATTGACGTATTACTACCAGACCATAAACATATCGTTCCCGATGGAATACTGGTAACACTTCCTTGGGAAGATAGGGGTACGTCCAAAGACATCCGGGGGGTAGATTCGCTTGGTTTGTAAACATTTATTGTGGCAGTTCTTTGAAAAGCACCACTTCCGAGGTCAACGGGAGTACCTAATACTACTTCTCTTTCGAAATTTGTTCCTGTCACGGCTGCCCGTGGCTCATCTGCCATTGATGAATATCCCTGAGCGATAATTTGGCTTGATTTGGCTTGGGCAATGGCCTGCGTTTGTAAGCCGGTCCTCATGTTCCCCAAGGATACGAATGAGGAACTAAATAAACCAGCAAAGCCCACCGCCAAGCCGGCAAGAAGGGTTCCGGTAATAATTACGTCGGCCAGCATAAAACCAGCCCGTTTCTTTTTTACGGAAATAATACTTCTCAATTTTTGCATCCATTGAAAGTTATTCATACATTTTCTCCTTTCGACCGTATACTAAAATAAAGGAGGCTGATACGCCATGAACAAGAAGCTATTATTGTCCATTGCACTGTTCACCCTATCAAACATTGCAACTGGCTTCTGCGATGGAAAAACGTCCATCGAGTTTGAACCCCCTGAAAAACCGCCGGAACAATCTTCCAAGCCGAGTCCTCAGAACACGGAAACATCCCGCGCCGTTATTTTGCGTCCATCCGAATCACCATCCACAGTAAAATGTAAAACCGATGAAAAAAAGTTGATTTTAGGCGTTGCCGCAAAAGAATGGTGTTCTGCTTTTGAGGTATTTCCACAAATAAAAGATATTGACGTTTTTTTTGAGGAAATATGCAAAGCGGAAGATGGTTGGTATCTAGCTGATATGAACCTAATGCGCGAACGGCCAAAACAAGAAAACCCCATTTATCTCTACCATCAAAAACAATTAGACCGTCTTACCGTCAAGCCCCACCCCGCGCTTGCACGAACCAACCCGATTCTTCTAACCAAACAAGACCTGCCCTTCTTCATCAATTGGCTCTATTATGCCGTTAAAGCAAGGCCCGAATTAACAGCAGAAGAAATGGCAAAGCTTACTACGTACTTGGCTGCCTATAAGTCTCGTATTGGCAACATTCAAACCGTTGACCAAGAGGTTTTAAAGCAGCTGAGTACAAACAAGCAAATCCCTGACATTATGGACTACCTGTTGCAAAAAACGCCCCGTAAAAAAATCTCTTAACTTACGGATAGGTTCCGGTTATATTCTTTCCGGCTTTAGCTTGGCTCGCAGCACTCAATCCCAGAGTGACTGTCGAGCCACTTATTGTTTTGGTAAATGCATTTCCCCACGGATCAATTAGTTGGGTACCATTCCAAAAGTCTCCTGAATTAAGGTACCCTTCAGAAATTAAATTCGCATCTGCGGCCGTTGTATTGTTTATTGAGTAGTAAAGCTTTTGCGCATCACAAATTGCCTGGACATTAGCAGACGCTTTTGAAACCTTCATATCAGTAAAAAATCCTGAAAAATACAATCCCGCCGTTCCTACTAAAAGAGACACGACTATCATTACAAGCAATAGTTCTAATAAAGTCATTCCCTTTCGTTTTTTCATAATGGCCATATTCCCACCTCCCTTTTAATAGTAGCTATAAGGAGACACATACGTACTCCCGTTTTCTAATACTACGGAAAGCCGATATTCCTTATTTTCATTTCTTACTTGATACGTAAGTCCATTAACGGAAAACTTTTTAGGAATTAACTCTTTCGTTCTCAGATCCTCTAATGAATCTGGATATTTATGGCTAAACTGTTGATAATGCATCGTTAGCGCACGATCTACTGATAAAATTTGGTCTTTCTTGATATCCGCGGCCATACTTTTGCTCGTGCTTCCTGACACAAACAAGAAAACACTTAGCGATGCAATGATAATCGTCACCAATAAAATCTCTGCGATCCCAAAACCATTACGTTTTTTCATTTTCTTCTGCGCCTATTAGTTACGGCGCCCTCCTTTCAAAGGCTTCTATTTTTAGTATACGGAAATAAAATAAAAAGCTGCCCCAAAGAGGAGCAGCTTTCAACTTTTTTATGGCCTTATTGTGCTTTTTTTGCAAAAAGCTCTTCGAGCCGGTCGTCCATAGATTTTTCTTTTTGTTGGGTTTTGAGAGTTTGGATGCCCTTACGGTAGGCCAATTCTTCCGTTTCGTTACCAAATTCTTTGCGCATCTCATTGGAAGCTTCTTTTTTTGCAAGCTTCTCTTCCATTCGAGTGCAATTGCCAAACTCGCCACTAATTGGATCAAGCGCCAATTTTTCTTGTGCATCTAAAAGACGAGAGTCCGCATCTACTTTGCGTAAGCGAGCCATGTATTGAGCCTGTTTGGTTCGAGCTTCCGTCAAGCGAGAGCGAAGATCCTTGTACTCTTCTTTCATTCGATTTACACTCGCTTCTTTCTCCGCGACAAGGCGGTTCAGTTCAACCTGCTGCTCTCTTAAAGAGTCTTGTTTCGTCAAGTTATGCCGGGCCAAGTCCTTATTTCCATTTTCAATAAGAAGCTCCAGTTCCGCTTCCAAGTTTTTAAGATGGCTATCCAGCTTATCAAGCTGGTCACGGTAGCGGCTTTCCTCAGAACGCACCAAGTTTAGCTGCGTGGAATATTCTTTTACTGCTTTTTCTGCTTCCATAACAAACTGATTGATCTCTTGCTCTGGGGAAACGGCCTTATCCATAAGTTGCTCCAAGTTAATGGACAGAAACGCTTTTACCGAACTAAAAATTTTCATTGTGTTCACTCCTTGTCCTAATTTCTAAATTCAGCATATCATATTATTCACGCAGAAAAAAAAGAGCTCATCTCTTTTCACAAATCCGCACAAAATCAAGTAAAATAAGGATAGAAAGGAGTTTGATTATCATGTCACGCCAATTTAGTAATATTTTTATTTTAGATACCAACGTGATTATTAACTTCCCGGATATTCTTCAATATGTTAAAACAACGGATATCTGCGTTATCCCGGAAACCGTGATTATTGAACTGGGGAAAAAAAGATATTACTGTGAAGACAATTCGCCTATGGCCATTGCCATTGACCAGGCAACTCGTCTTCTTGAAAAAAACAATCCCAATATTATTATTGCTCCTTTTACTGACCCCGAAGACCATCTTGCGTTAAATGCCATTCGTGGAGAAGCTGCGGACTCTGCGGAAACGGTTATCAATGACGATCTGATATTATCCGTAGCCTTACGTCTTAAACATCTAAATCCCCTCTTTGTCACAAACGATCGGGAGTTACTATCTAAAGCGGAAAAACAAGAGATTCGCACTTCCCGCCTACATGCATTTTTAAGGGATCGTAAGATCCCCTTTCAATAAACCAGACCTCCAATGGAGGTCTTTTTTTTATAGAAAAACACCATGCTATACTTTTCTTATAAACAAAAAGAAGAGCCATTATGGCTCCAAGGAGGATTTTATATGACCAACTCGATCAAGGCACGTTTAGACGAACAGCGTACTGCTCAACAAGCCATTAGACAGTATGTGTTGTTCAAACTCATTTCGGTATGTACTTTTTGCATGTTAGTTTTAGTAATATTCTCTATTCCTAATTTTGCAGAGCGGGATGCCCGCGTGTGCTACCCTACGGCTTCACAAGAACTGCGAGAGGATTTAGCATCGGCCGTAGTCGATGCGGCTAAAACTTTCGAAGTTCAGACGTCGCATATTTGGGGGGCATTGGTTGCATCTGGAGTAACCGAACCGACTCCATCTGATGTGTTTGCCGCAGCACGCCAACTGCGTAACGCTAGATTATCTGGCGCTGGTGTACCGGCAATGGTAGAACGAGAATCAAAACGATTTGAATAAAAGAAAACCCTTTCACTGTATGCAGTGAAAGGGTTTCTTTTTTAATTGTAGCGTTGGCCCCGGTATTCTTGGACCACAGTATGACTGGTATTTCCGGAAAACACCTTAGCAATTACACCACTGGTAACCGCTAGAATTGCAAACCCCAAACAATACATAAGAACCGTGTTCGCTACAACTGACATAGAAAATTCCTCCTTGGAGCCTATGGCTCAAATTTTAGTTTACATCTCTAGTATAACAAGCTGACAGTGAAAATCAAAAGAGCTGCCTAGGCAGCTCTTTTCTTAGGGAGTTTTATCTCGTTGCAAAGAAATAATCTTATCGATAGTCCGTTTGGCTTTCGCCGCTTGGGCTGCATCCCAGTGGTTTTCTTCAAAGATAGCAGCATAGGAATCTAATAATTGAACCAACCCGTTATGGTCCTGTTGTTCATACGGAGGCGGTGTTAATTCTCTGACCTTTGTTGCCACTTTTTCTGCGTCAACCTTCATTTTTTCAACATCTTCTTGGATTTGTGAACTACTCAGCCCATGGGATACGCCGGGGCGCCGCTGGTCGATTCTTTCCAGCGAATCCTTTACCTGAAGCAGTATCATTCCGTGTTTTTGCAACGGAATAAGCTCTCGCATTAAATACATACGGTAGGTGTTTTCTGGAAGTGTGGGAATCGAATTGGGACGCTTGTCTAACGATACAGGCGTTTGCAAATCCTTTTCCATCGATACTGGCGCGTAATTACGCCCGCAGCCGCTAATAAAGACCAGCAGCACAAGCATCGAGAGAAGCCAGCCTATTTTATTCCTCATAGTCATCTTCTTCAAGTTCCGCATCCTCCTCTTTCTTCTTCTTCCGATACCACCAATATGCGCCGGCACCCATAACCCCTAAGAAAGCCAGGGAACCTATCAGATACAACGCACCATTCGTGCCAGGCTTTTGTTTAGGAGTATTTGCGTCCCCGCTAGGGAACTCTTCGAAGATTGGTTTTTTATATTCTACACGCTCTGGGGGAACCTTTCCTGAAACCATATCCTGCTGGGATTGCCTTGGTTTCAAACGGTTTACTAAGCCAAGATATGCACTGATCCGAGGAACGGTGCTAAGAAACGCTCCCTCATACTGTTTGGATTTCAATTGCGGTACTAAATAAGTATCTGCAATATGGCAAAGATAAACCGGTGAAACGGTGTCCTTTAAGTCCGGATGCAAAACAAATTGGTAGTCTTGCTCTCCAAGGCGGTAGAACAAAAAAACTGTTTGCAGCGACGGATCTACTTTTACATAATTTGAAAAAGCCTTATTTCGAATTTCTTTAAAGTCTGCTTTCACATCAGCTGGCACCAAAAATAATTTAAACTCAATCCCCGGAGACTCTTTTTGGATGGCTTCCACTTGTGAAGTAATTTGCCGTAAAATTTCAGGACGTGCTAGCTGCGTAGCTCCTTGAATCGGATCAATGCCTGATGGCTCTGCTGCCATGGCACTGCTGACAAGAAAAAAGCAAAAACTAAAAACAATCGCTATTTTTTGGAGCAATGGTAAAGCCTCCTTTGTAGATTATCTTCTTCTTTTAGTATACGGACAAAAGAAGCTTTTCATTTTAATCCCGAAAAAAACTGTTTTCGAAAATAATTTTTTGAATTTCCTAAAACCATTTTCACAAATTCACGCAAATTCACAATTTCTACGTATACTAAAAATAAGGAGAAAAATATAGGAGGTTGTAAACGTGGTTGATTTTCGTTCCATCGTAACCAAGGTAAAAAATTTCAAAATGACTCCTGCCGAATTTCAGCGGTTTTTAAAAACCGTAAATGAACGGCAAATCTTAAAAGTCATTGTCGCTTTACTGCTATTATTTTTACTGATTGGAATGCTATTGCAAGAAGATCCGGCAGATGGGTTTAAAAAGACCGTAGAACGCTTTGTAAGGGCCACCGCTGAATACGACCCAGAGGACTCTATTCGGTATACCACCGATAAAACAAGAGCGCTGGTAATGGCGCAGGCAGAGCGCGTGGCCAAGGCCCGAGCGAATGGGTTGAAAACGTCCATTGAAACCGTACAGACCAACATCGTATCGCAACGAAGCAACTACATTTCGGCGGAGGTTTTAGTAAACACGGTTGAAAGTTGGCCTGGGAAGGAGCCTACACGATATACGCACGTATTTGTAATGGAAGGCGAACGCGTTTCTCAACAGTGGAAAATCACAAAAATTCTCGAACTGCAAACATCGCAACGACAATAAGGAAGGGAGGACTCCATCGTGAGTGAGTGTTTATTTTGCGAAGATTGCTTGGAAATATTGGCAAGGCTTTTGGTGGATAATCAAAATCCACATACACTGACAGAGCAATATATCTTGTATTGTTTGGATCTGCAAAGAAAAAATTTTTCTCGAACAGAAGAACACCTGTCTTTGGCTACCGCAGGCATGTCAGTCGCGGAACTGGTTCGACAAGGGCCAAAAATTGCAAACAAAAAAATCTCGCGTCCCCAACTGGACGCAGCTGCGGCTAGTCTAATTTCAAAAGGATTAGTATCGCAGTATCCCGGAAGAGCAAGACCCATTATTCTTCGGTTAACTCCAGATGGAGTGCAGGTTTCTCAATATATCCAATCAAATATATAAAAGGAGTGGTCAATGTGTTAAAACTGGGTTTTATTGGTTGTGGTCAATTTGGTGGACGTCTGGCAAATGAATTTGCGTTATTTGATTATGAGGCAATTGCAATCAATACAACGGAAAAAGACATGGCAACCTTGGATTACATCGCGCCGCAGAATCGGAAAACCATTACTCTTCCCTCTTCTAAAGGCGGCGCCGGCAAAGATCCGTCCATTGGCGAAGAAGCAGCCATCTATCACGGAGAAATGCTTTGCGACTTCATTAAGGAAAAAATGGCTGGCTGCGACCGCGTATTTGTTTGCGGCGGCCTAGGCGGCGGTACCGGAACTGGCTCTATCAACATTCTGGCCAAGATTTTATTGCATTTGGAGATTCCCGTTGGTCTGATTTTCACGATTCCCGCCAAACAAGAAGACGCCATTGTCAAAACTAACGCTATTGGTGGCTTAAAGGGCATTACTACGCTTGCCAATGAGTACACCCTGCCGATTTTTCTCTTTGACAATGAGCGATTGCAGCGCTTCTCGCAGAAAAAGAACATCAACCTCAGCGAGTGCAATAAGATCTTTGCGGCCGCTCTTCACAGCTTCAATATCCGCGCCAACAATAAATCACACTACCGCACCTTTGACGAAGCGGATTACCAGCGTTTGTTCGAGGTAGGAGGCCTTATGGCGGTTGCCAATATTCACATGCCCAGCGAGGATTGCTTTGAAAGTGTAGAATATCCTATCAAGCAAATGATGATGGAATTAAAGGACCATCCATTTGCCCCGGTAGAGCCACAAGAAGCCATGCAAGCCGGTATTATCATCGAAACCAAAAAGAAACTTCCATCGGAAAAAATGAACCACCTGGAATTAGCCATTGATTTTGCACAAACAGCCATCTTGCCAGGGGGCTCTGGAAACGTATTTGCCGGCTTGTATGCTTCAAAAGCCGATATTGAAGAAGAGGAAACAAACGAAACCTCTATTCGTATGTCTGTCATTTTAGCCGGCGCTCCTCTCCCCCGCGAGCGCATTAACGAGCTGCATGAAGAAGCACAATCGGGCCAAGCCATGCTGGAGCAAAAGCAAAACAAAACGATGGATTCCTTGAATTTAGAGGATCTAGGCGGGCTTAAAAACGTACTAGGTAAAACCAAACGCCCGCCTCTCAAATTATCCTTTGCTCCTGCTCCTGGAGAACAAACTACCAAGAACAAAAAATTATCCTTTGGCGACAAACTTTTTAACCGGTAAGAACAACATACAGAAAAAGCCTTGTGCTCACAGCACAAGGCTTTTTCTGTTAGAAATAGACCGTAATGGCGGTCCCTCCGTTGGCAGTAGAAGTAATGGTCCGCTTGGCTACATCATAAACGTATTGATTGCCCCAAGGATCTTTAAAGGTGCTGGCGTCCGAAGTCCAGCCGTTTCGAGTAACAAACTTGGGTTTGGCAACTCCATCATTGGACTGCGCCGCTGTTAATCCCGTCATCAAGGAGCCTAAGTTGGCCGGCGGGTTTCCTGCCACGGAATTGATTTGATACTGAATGCAAGCCTTTGCTAAAACGTCGAGTTCGTCTTTCACCTTCGTTGTCTTAGCACCATCCATAATTCCATCATAGAAGGTATATGCTACCCCTACAATGAGCGCCAATACGATCATGGCAATCCCTAACTCAACCAGGCTGAAACCGTTTCTGCGCTTTTTCGGCTTAACCATCCTTCTTAATTTTTGAAGAGAAAATGGCTCCATGTTCCCTTGTTTCACAACTGCTTCCATGTGAAATTCCTCCTTAGATTTGTTAATTAAAATAACCTATACCGGCTGCCGCGCATGTCTTTTACGCTCATGACTATGTAAAAGTTATCAGGCCTGCAACAATAAAAGCCCCTATTACTATAGCAATGAACATTTCAGTATAGGCAAAACCATCCCTCCGTTTTAGCAACAATGCTTTCATAACCTTATTCCTCCTTACTATTATTGACCAAAGACACCTACGTCATCACCGCTAAAGGCTGCGGGAATAGCACTGCCGCTACCGCCGCTATTGTTTGTCTTATCCTTCCCCAGTGACCAAATTGCAAATCCTGAAGTGGTTCGTCCATACGCATAGGGAGAAGTACCACCGGTTCCATCAATCCCCGCACTCGTTGTACCAAATGGATCAGCGGTTGGTAATGGTTTTAACCAGGGTCCATAAATTCCCGATGCCGTTGTCAATGCTTCGAGATTGGGAGGGTATACGCCCATGTCATACTTATAAGAGGTAACCGCATTGGCAATAGCACTGACTTGTGTTCGCGCTTGGCTTATTTTGTTAGTATCATTTCCTTTTGTAATACTAACAGACGCGATCCCCACAATTATGGCTATACCAATACAAACCAGCAATAGTTCAGGGAGCGACACACCCTTGCGTTTCATTTCATTTCCTCCCTTCTAGTTAGTAGGACAGAGATTTAATGCCGGAGTAGATCGAAATCATTGGCAAATACGTCGCCAGCATAATAAAGAGAACAATCCCAGCCATAGGTACTAAAACAAACGGTTTTATCATGGTCTGGAATCGCGCCGACTCCGTTTTAGTCATTTCTGAATAGTATTCGGCAGCATCGGCTAACAATTCTTCAGTCTTGCCGCTACTTTCACCGGTTGCTAAAAAGTTGATGGCAATGTAATCGAAAAATGAAGAAGGATCACTATCACGAATTGCTACCGCCAAAGGCGCCCCGTCTTGAATCTTCGTTCTTGCTTGCTGCAAAATATTCTGCGCTTTAATATTGCCCATCGCTTCCCCGGCATACGTTAAGGACTCCATATAATTAACGCCGGCTTTGCGTAACGCCCAAAACGTTTTACAAAAACGATACATGAGTACGTTACGGTAAATGAGCTTATAAACTGGTACTTTAATGAACATACCATCATAGCGCAAGGGGTAGGTCCGCTTGTACCAGCGATGAAAGTAAATGGCCCCGGCAACTCCCGCAATTACCAAGTACCAAAAAGCGGTCACAAAATCGTAAATACCAAATACGATGCGAGTAGGTAATGGCAGCTCAATTCCTAATTCCACGTAAAGCCCTTGAAACTTCGGAATGAGAAAGAAAATAAGAGTGAATACGCAGCCAGCCATGAGCGCCATCAAAAAACCAATTTCCAGCATAACTGTTTTTATGACTTCTTGAGTATCACCAGACTGCTTTAAATATAAAGCAACTTCCCGAAAGCCAGCTTCTAATGAGCCCGCTTCCTCATTAGGCCGAATTAGCCGGGCACATATAATCGGAAACACATCTTGTTTTTCAATAGCACCGGCTATGTCCATACCGCCTTCCACGTCCCGCCGGACTTCATTGATGGCTTCTTTTAATCGCCGGTTTCGCGTTTGCTTACTAATCAAATCCATGGCTTTATTAACGGATTCCCCTGTCGCCTGGAAAGCAGCTAATTGCCGAAAAAACAAAAACAGATCCCATGTTTTTGGCCGCGGGTTAAATGCTTTTTCGAGCCATGAAGCCGAGTCTCTTTCTTCTTTCAATTCTTGAAGACTTAAAATGCCACGGCGTCGTAGCAATTCAATAGCTTCTTTTCGGCTTTTAGCGGAAATCGTACCATCAAAACTTTGGTTTTGGCGATTTTTACCTTTATACGAAAACTCCATGCTTCAGATGACCTCCTTCCGAATCGGACCCGAAGCTAGTCTTCGGATCGAAGTTTGTTTTCCCCATCGTAGAAGACGCGGATCACTTCATCCAACGTTGTAATGCCTTGTTTAACCAGTGATAGACCACGGTCCCACATCGTAACAAACTTCTTATGCTTTTGCAGCCACAAGGTGTTATCAATCGGATCTGCATTCTGGATAAACCGGCTTCGGGTGTGATTATCGAACGTTAATATTTCAGGTACTACCATTCGATCATAGTAGCCGAGATTATAGCACCTGGGACACCCTCTTCCCTTTTTCATATGTCCCTGGCTCAAATAGTTTTGCTCTTCGCTATTTAGACAGTTCCATAATTCATCACTTGGGGTGTAATCTTCAGAACAATACGGACAAATCTTCCGAACTAGACGCTGTGCCACAATGGCCAGCATTTCACTGTATAGCATAGAGGGTGCAACGCCTAGCGTAAGCATACGGTTAACCGTAGATACTGCATCATTCGTATGCAGCGTAGTGTACAGCAAATGGCCTGTTTGAGCCGCTTCAATGGCGGTTCGTGCCGTTTCTTTGTCACGGGTTTCACCGACTAGAATTACATCCGGATCTTGTCTTAAGAAGGCTTTCAGCACAACTGCAAAATCCATGTTTTCCTTTACCGAAACTTGAGTAAACCCATCAACGTGATATTCGACTGGATTTTCGACGGTGCAAATATTAAGGCTTTCCGAATCATAGGTGTGCATTAAGGAGTAAAGAGTTGTTGTTTTGCCTGAGCCGGTCGGGCCTGCAATTAAAATCATGCCATGCGACCGCCGGCTAAGACGCATCAACATTTGAATTTCTTCTGGCCAAAAGCCAAGATCTTCTAAATTTAAAGCCGTTTTATTGGTGTCCAATACGCGTAAAACAGGCTTTTGGGCACCAATGTCAGTGGGCAAAAAGTTTAAACGAAAATCAACCTTTCGATGATTTTCTGTTTCGGAATCGACTTGGATTTTTAAAGAACCATCTTGAATTTCTTTTGCTTTGCCAATGTCTAATTCCGATAGGATTTTGATTCGGTTAGTAATAGCTTTGGCATTCTTTTTGGTTAGAGGAATAAATTGATCGGACACATCAATTAACACGCCATCAATCCGGAATCGTATGCGAATATTCCCATTTGCATACGGGTCCATATGAATATCCGAGGCGCGCCGTTCAATCGCGTGTCGAAAGAGCGTATCAACAAATTCCGCGCTAGGACCGGTCATCGACTGGGTATCTTCCTCTTGTTCTTCTGGCTCTTCTTCAACCGAGGTGGAAACAAAGTTCAGAGGAACCTGATTAACCGCGCAATGCTCAATGGAGATTTGATAATGGTGATTGATCCCCTCCCGGAGATTCATCTTATCGGTAAACAAGAAATCGATACTCACGCCGGCTTTTCGTTCCAATTGAGGTAGTACTTTTGCTACATCAACACTGTCTGCGACGACCTGCAAAATTTTACTCGTTGGATCGAAATGGAGAGGCAAAATACTATATTGCTTCACTGTATCAAGATCGATCATTTTGAGAACATCCGGTGGAATTACGGCTTCTTTCAAAACCATATCCGTTTTTGCATCTTTTAGGTTCGAAGATAATACGTTTGAAGATTCCCCAAAACGATCCTCTAAGCGTGAGCTATGAAAAATCGTGCCTCTTCTCATTGCGTATTTTCCTTTCCTCTAAGAGATGCCTCGTAGGGAGCTTTATCTCCATTGACAAGACGTGCGGACGAGGCTCCCTTACTAACGTATTCTTCTGGAACGTCGGCGCTGCTTAACTCATCCAGCAAGATTGGGGTAACAAAGATAAACACTTCCGATTTTGTCTTAGTGTTATCTTTGTGTTGAAAAAACTTCCCAAAGAAGGGCAAATCGCCCAAAAGGGGAATTTTGGTCAGATTATTCAACTCTTCATCTTTGATCAGGCCGCCGATAATTACCGTTTCACCCGAGCGAACCCGAACGGTTGTTTCCGCCTCGCGAATGGCTACCTGCGGCGCCGTTACGTTGTTTTGCTCAATCATTTTTACAATAGCACTAACCGTAGGATGGATTTTCATGGTGATATATTTACCGTTAATGTCATTGACTCGCGGCGTGACATTCAGTTCCACGCCAACCTTTTTATACTCAACATCGGTGGTTTTCGTTCCGTCCGTTGCTACCGTTGTTTTAAGGATTGGCACATCGTCAGACATGCTGATTTTTGCTTCCAGTCCGTTGAAGGTAGTAATGGAAGGTCTTGCAATAATAGAACCATTCGTTAAGATTCGGTTTGCATCGAAGGTAGTCGTATAGCTGAATTTCCACGGAGACTTCGTAGAATCATAGCTGTTCCAGCTATAGGTAAAGCCGAGTTTTTCCGCGTCAGTCCGATCAATTTGAATCATTTGCGCTTGAATCATGACCTGTTTAACCGGAACGTCCATCTCTTCTAAAATTGCTTGCGCTTTTTTTAGATTACCCGGCGTACTGTCTACCGTTACACTAGATTCCTCATTGTTAATAGCAATTTTAGATTCCGAAATAAACGTAGCAAGCTTTTCCTTGGCCGACTTCAGATTGGTGTGATGCAACGCAAACGTCTTTACTTGCGTCGCCATCGTATCGTTGGGACTTACTAAAATTATCCCGTCTTCAATCGTCCAACTGAAATTGAAGGCCTTACCCAACTTTTCTAAAATGGTTTCAAAGGTCAGATTATCAAAACGGGCAACCACGGTACCATCAAGTTTTCCAACCACAATGATTTTATTGCCGGACAGATACGAAAGTGAATCTAAGGTATCCGTAAGACGGGTATTTTTATATTCGGCCGAAATCAAAACAGGATCTGCGCTTCCTTCTGCGAAAGCCGGCGGCGAAGCCGACAATAAAAACAATGCCACAAACAACACCCTTACAACTTTGCCAAAAGCCTTATGCATATTATTTTCCTCCCATTGGAATAATTGGTGTCGGTGCACCACTTCCATTACTGGCGCCACTGGAACCCGATTTTTCGGATTCTTGGGATATACCCCGTTGTAACGCATAATACGTTCCTCCAATAGTTGCCCCTTCCGAGGAAATGCTTTCAACGCTTCCTCTCGGCGTAGCGCTGCCAACTTCTACATTGATGGTTTCGTTGCCCATCGCTACAACAGCAACGTACCTGCCGCCGCCTTGCAGAATGGCTCTTAATTGCATGGTGTTGGCATACGCCGCATTAGCTGCCCCAGTTCCCGCACTCTGAAAACCTGGCATTCCCGGAATAGGGGGTGCTCCAAACGGGGCTGCACCTCCTGTTGCCGTTGCCGTTCCAGACCCGCCACCTCCACCAGGAAAATCTACAGTACTGCCATTGGGCGTAAGCGCAAAAGGAGAAGCAATTGCACGAAGCTCCTGGGCAGAAATAGTTGGACCAGCGTTATTAGGTAACGTATTGCCTGTTGCTGGATTTACAACCTCTACGGTAGCTGCATTTTTAGCTGCTTCCTTTTTCGCATTTGTATAGGAAAAAAAGGAGTATAAAATAGTTGCAGAAGAGACCATGCAAATAGCGAAGACTGCGATTTGTTTGTTTTTGGACAGTTTATTTAAATTCATCTATTTACGGCCTCCTATTCTGTGTAAATTTTATAACGGAAGGTTGCTTTTATTTGCGGCGGCCCTTCAATTTTTTGTGTAGCTGCGTTTGTTACGCCAGGGGCTGCAGCTTGAGGAGTTTGCGTGGGCGCTTGTGGTTCCATGCGGAGGAGCTTGATATTTATAAAAGAACTGCTTTTCGGTAAATCAATAAGTACCTTTCGAACATTATCCCAGCTGCCGACCACTACGGCTTCGTATTCAACGCCTGGCGGCGGTGCTGCGGCTGCTTCTTTGCCTGCTTGTGCTCCCCCAGGTCCAGCCGGCGCCACTTTGGGGGCAGGCGGCGTGTTAACCGTAGTGATTCCCTGCACATCTACGCCTAGTTGTTGCATGTGCTGGATAATATTGTTTTGAATCTGGGCAACTTCGGTTTTGGGAATGGGTGCACTTCCTATATTTAGCATTAAGGTTTTCCATTCATTTTCTTTTTGGGATACTTGTTCTTTTATGGCTGCTAAGTTTTTTCGCTTTTCGTTTTGTGCACGAAATTCTTCTTGTTGAAGATTGTAAAAGTGCAAGAGCCCGCCAACAATACAAACCAATGTACCGATTATGGCTGCTTTCTTTGCGAAATCTTTTCGGTAAAACTTGAACTCTTCGTCTTCGCTTTTAAGGTAGTCCCAATAGCCCGTAAGCTTCATAACATGTCCTTTCCCAACTACTTGGCTGTTAACGCCTTTAGCTGAAATGTTTTTACGTTTCCGTTACTGGTGCCGATTTTTTCCATAACCGCTCCAGAGATGATGGTCTTGTCGCTTTGCTGCAGCTTTTCGACAAAATCCTGAAAATCAGAAGCCTTTCGGCCAAAACCTTCTACTACTACCGAACCTGATTTTTGCCCTTCTCCTACTTCTACTTTGGTTAACCATACACCGTCCGGCCGGCGAAGGATTACCTCTTCCATCAATAAAACAATGGGCCGACGCTCTAATTGCGCTTTTTGAAGAATATCAATCCGTTTTTGAGTATCGGTAAGGTGCTGCGCATTTCGCTGATATTCTTCGTCTAGTGCTTGGCCGGTCATATTTCCGGGATAATACTTCTGTATTGCAATTACAGACCCGCTAAGCAGAATGAGAAGGACCAAAAAAACGCTGCATCCTTTGAGCCACTTTTGTCCTCTGTTCATTATTCTCAGGCAATATCTCCGCTCTATCTCCATTGCCTCCATAAAGTTCGTCGTCGGCATCCACTTCCATGATTCGTTCCGGTTCATAGTTTTGCTCCATCCTTTCATAGATCGACTTCAATGCAAGCCCCAATGGTGCAGCAAATTGCTGGATGTCTGCGTCATCAAAATCAGAGGAGTCTATCATTAAAGAGAGCGGCATTGTTCCGATACGCTTTTGCATTTGATGGCTGCCGCATTCGGTTCTGAATTTGTCAGTTAATTCCTTTCTGGCAGTGCCAATAATAAAGACGGGCGTTTCGCTTGCGCCATGATCTTCTGTCATATCTAGCTCATATTCGTCGCGAATACTCAAATGGCGGTAAAAACGATAGGCTCCATCTACTCCATCTAGTATTTCCATATATCCCAAAGATGGCTTTTGCAAAGAAAAGATTCCTTTGTCTGGAACGAACGTAGTCAGAACCAAACAGTCTTCCTCTACATCGGCAACACAGGTGCTTCCATATTCAAGACCTAAATACCGGAAAAGTCCTACCGCTTCTGGTTCAATGCTTCGAATGTCCATATTGGCAATATCTGCCCCGGCAATAAGCAATTCTACAATCGCTCGTTCCGTACAAGAGGAAGATATGAACGCCCTGGTGCCGGATTCATCAATAGGGATGGCCATGATCTCATTAACCACCAGTGCATTTTCGTCATCATACTCTAACTGCCTCATGTAATTTGACAGAATTTCATTTTGCCGGTCATCGGGGTTTTTAATGCTGCTTTCAAAACAATCAAGCGGCGTTAAGGAAGCAGGTAATGAAATATTTACCTGATAGTTACTGGAGCCAATCTCTTGGAAAACTCGCAGGAAAAATGCTGCAAGCTCTTCCGGGTTTTGTTCTGCGATCGCGTATGCGATGGTATCAAAACGCAACATTCGTTTAGGAACAAACATATTTTTTTTCAGTTTTCCTGCAACTACCAAGGTTTCTTCTTTTCGAATGGAAATGGATAAAATGTTTTCTCCCCCAGAAAGATTCAACGAAAGCTTGGGAGGTTTAAAATTCATAGTTGGTTTACCAAATTTCATCAGAGTAGCCTCCTCAAATTTTTGTCATGAAGCTCAGTAAGATTTGCAAAACAATATTGGTGAAAATCACAAGTGATAAAGCCCGTACTCGCTCGTAAAAGAAACACTGGACCATTCCAACGACAAACATAGAGCCAATTAACAAAAGATGTGTATGAGAAAGTCCATATACAACACTGGAGATTAAAGCTGCTGCAAAGGGCGCCATTCGATTTGCAAGATTACCATACAGAAAATGTCTAAAAAAATACTCTTCTGCAATGGGTGCCAACCCAAACGTCATAACTGCACCGAACAGCCCATATTTTTCAAGGACAACGGGAACAGGTGAAAAAAGGACGGTTGCTTCGGCAATATCCATCATCTCTTTTACAAACAATACCCAGGGCAGCATGAGAACCCATAATACAAGACCGCCCAGCAATAACCATGGTTCCGTCCGAATATATTTCCACCCGATATCCAGTCCCAAAAGCGGTTGAGTCTGGGAATAACGCATAGAAACCATAAGCATTAGAGAATATAAAATTACGTAAAATGCCATCAGTCCGTCGGCTCTTCCCATGAACACCCAACTAATCGCAAAATACATAATGGCAGGCACGAATACTACAATGGAAAATCCTTTTAGTGTAGCTCCCATACAATAACCTCCTTGTTCTATTAGCTAATTTTTATATAGCTCTATCCCCAGTTGTGTCTCAATGATTGGGTCGCTTAATTTTAGTATACGGAGAAAAGCTCAATTTCATGGACGAATGAAAAAAGATTTAATTTTTTCTTTCTTAAGAAGGAACAGTTCAAATCTCCGTATACTAAAATAAGAAGCCTTTCAAGGGGGTGATCTATATTTGAAATTCAACATAAATAGTCAATCAAAACGAGGAGTTGCTTTAGGGTTAGCCTTGTTTTTTGCAACTTCTTCTGTTTCTCAAGCTGCAGCTACGTCCAGTATTGGAGCTATGGCTCCTGGAAATGCGGAAGTTGATGCGATCCGAAACATATCAGGGAAGCTATCATCTCCTATTATCAACACCCTTTCCATGACGGATGGCCTTACGCGCTACGAACTTGATCTTTTAGAATCGTATTCTCTCCTGCGAGGTTATGAAGGGTCTGCACAAATGGACCCTGATACAATAAAACAACTCAAACAAGTGGCTTCGTCCGCAGGAAACCGCGTTTCAATGGTCATGCAGAGTACCCAATTAGTAGAAGCGGTTAATTCGCTCAAGCTTCCTGCAGCTCCGGTACAGCAGCAACCAACCAGTGGCGGTAATGCCGCGTTTGGTGCACCACCCATTCCCTCTTTAGGCAGCTCCCTATTTCCCTTTAACCGTCCCAGTCAACCTGCTGCATCGCAATCAGCGAAGCCGGCAGCTCCGCCTCCCAAGAAATTAGATTCCATCGATGCATTATCCGATGTGCCGGAAAAGGAAGCTGCCACCTATACCGCAAAGGGACTTCCCTCCGCGGCAGCCGCGCAAGGAGCACCCAAAGCCGAAGAGAAAAAACCGCCACTTGTTCAAATGTCTTTCGAGCATATCTTGAAGTACCAAGATACCGGCTCTGAAGGCAGGGAAATCTATGATACCACCAATAATCTGGATGCATATGGGAACCCTACCAAGAAAAAATATGAATCCTCTCATTACATGACCGATCAGATTCTTGCGAAATTTGCTTTTAATGCCAGCAAAGCAGTTCAAATAACAACCGGCCTTAGAGCTTACAACGCAAATGGGTTTGTCGGTGAAGGTGGATCTACTTATTCCTTTGATAATCTCGTGGCCTTAATCCAAAATAAACATCGCATCACCTACGGACGTTTTAATGAATCCTTTGGCAAATACAATGTGGATTTAAGCGATGTAAAAGGGATTGAGTATAATTACCAAAACAAAGACACAAAAGATGAACTCACTGTATTTAGCGGGAAAACGGGTCAATTTGTAGACCCAGAGTATAACCAGGGAAATGCACAGAATGTCATGGGTTTGCAGTACAAAACCGAACGACTTATAAAGAATTTCACTACCGCTCTTTCGTATGCTGCTGGCAAAGAAATTGCGATACCTTCTAATAAAAAATCAGTTTTCACGTTCGGTTTCGATGGAAAATTGGGACCAGCCACTACCTTAACCGGTGAGATTAACCGTGGTAATTCGGAAACAGAGGGAGCGCCTTCCCAAAGCATCAGTGCTATCTTTATGGATATTTCTCATGCTTTCAGTAAAAATGTTCGCAGCACATTCCATTTTGTTAACGTAGATAGCAACTATGCTTCGTTTGTAAAAGGAACTACAGGAGGTACTTCTTCTTCTAACTCTGGTTCACCGGATTATCCATACCCAGCTGGCAATAAGGGGTTTGATTTTTCTGTTGAGTCCATTTTGAAAGAAAATGTTGCCAAACTGAGTGCTAAGATCTCCCGGTACTCCCAGGATGAAAACGGCAATCATGACATCCAAAAAATTGTTTTAGGCGGTGATTACGCTTGGAGAGCCTTTGATAAGCAAGAACAAAAAGCGGAAGTGTTGTTGAGTCTTCAAATGCAAAACAATGCGCAAACCAGTGCGAATGGTTATAAAAGCGCTGGGACAACGATCACAGGCACGGTGAACGGCACTTATATGTTGGCCAAGGATATGGCTCTTAATCTGGGTTATACCTTTACCCGTGGCGATGATGGCGTAAATGGCAGTGAAACCAGGCTAGCAACCGGACTTTCTCGCGATTATCATCTAAGTGAACGAGTTACTGTCACCCCTGGCGTCGAATACGAGTACAAAAAGCGTAATCAGAGCGCCGCTGCCGGTCAGGTCGTAAATGCTCCATCGGCTATTGACTCCCGGCATTTTGAAGGGTATCTGAAAATCGCTTATGCGGTCATTCCTCAGGAACTTGTTACCTTCATCACCTTCAGCCGCAGTAAATATGATGTCAATCAGCCAGAAATTGATACTTCAACCGGCTATAATGTAGATGGTGAAAGTCGAAATGTTTCAGGTGTTGCTTTAGGCGTTGCTTGGGAACCAAAGTTTTTAGAAGGATTGACAACCAAAGTCAGCTTTGGCAAAGACCATGTTAATCATTTGGATAAAGGAGTAACATCCGATCAGAATGTTATTTCTGCAGGAATCAGTTATTCCCGCAAAGTCACGGATCAGGTTAATGCGACGGTCTCTTATGACTACACTCGCAAAAAAGACTTGAGTATGCCGGAATACGACGAGCTAATGCAAAAAATCGGCGCACAAGTCGATTTGAAAGTCGGTAAAAACTCATCCATTCAGGTATCCCACTCTAGCGAACGTTATTACCGGGCTAATGATCCTTCTAACAACTCTTCTGGACATACAACCCAAATTGAAATGGTGAATCGCTGGTAGAAAGGAATGAAAGCCTCCACATTTGTGGAGGCTTTCATAAAACAACCATGATGAAGTGGCTATTCTCCCTACTCTTTCTTCTTTACCTCTCCCCGGTTAGTGCCGCTCCTCTTCCAAACTTAGATAAGGCGTATGAATTCCAACAAGGACAGCTGCTTTCAAGTCAGTTTGAAATGAATTGGCAACTCATCGAAATCGGCCCTTCTGTTGATGCATTGCAAAAAACGTCTAAACGCTTGCTTAAGGCCCTAGGCAATAAAAACCAACCCTATACAGTAACGCTGGTTAAACGAAATGATATCAACGCCTTTTCCTTCCCTAATGGTAGGATCTATGTTACAAAAGGCCTAATCAACTACGTGCAAAATCAAGATGAACTCGCTTTCGTTATCGCCCATGAGATAGGGCATCAGGAACATGGCGATTTTCTTTGGGCTGCTAATCGGTACATTCAGCAAGAATTAGGCAAAGCTTTTGGACCCACTTCGGCAGCCCAAATGGAACGGTTTAAAAACATTGCCGGCGCCGCCGTTATTACTTCTGGCTATGGGGTGGAACGCGAATATTGGGCCGATGCGTTTTCTCTTAGATTAGTAAAAAAAGCCAAATTCAATCCAAAAGCAGGCTTAAAGCTATTTCAAAGATTATTACAAGATAGCCAAAGCATGGACGAAGCAGATGGACACCCTTCTTTAAAAAACAGAGCCGATAAGCAAGAAGAACTTCTCCACCTAAAGCCATAATAGATTGATTAAGCCCGCCAAATTGGCGGGCTTTTCCACTGTTTTGAATCAATAGAAATTTACCGATACAATTAGCTTATAAACTACAATATGCCTTTTAGGCTTAAGGAGGAATAATATGATACTATTTAAGGATTTAAAAGCTCTGTACAGTATCAGTGATGCTCTGGCCGACCTTCAATTAGAAATTGTCGGCCAAAAAGGAACAGAGGTCCGTTGTCGCTGTGTTATGTCTGCGCAGAATCATCAAAATGGCGACCAAAATCCTTCCATGTATATTAACTTGGAAAAAAACTTCTTCAAATGCCACTCTTGCGGGGTATGTGGGGACCAATTTCATCTACTGGAATATGGATTAGGTAAAACGAGAGGCGAAGTATGGCGATATGTCAATGAACGATTGGGCTATAACCAGACCAATTCATCGCCTGCAGCACCGCCTCCGGTACCGTTAGCCCCTCCGCAAAAATGGCAGCAGAAAGACGCGTTCTCGGAAATATGTCAGGATAGCATTAACGATTGCTATGACGTATTTGAGAAACTGGGAAGCGCCTATGACGAAGGCCATTTGAACGTTTCTCCAGACGTAATGAACAACATCCAAAGCGCAATGACCCGTCGAACAGACCGAATCCAATGTTTGGACATTTTTGAAGATCCAAAGCTCGCTGATAATGTACTCCATGAGCTATGGGATTTTACGGAACGTATGAAGCGATACCTACTGGAGAATATCCAGAAATAGAAAAGAGCAAGGCTGCCAATGCGGCGCCTTGCTCTTTTCTATTTGGAATTTAGCAAATCTCGAATGTCTTTAAATACTTCCCCGTTGGCCACTCCCTGGGTAGCCGTTATCCCGGGCCGTTCAAACACAGGCACCGGCTTAACTAATACTTCCTTGCCTCCGTTTTTAAACATACCATAGGAAACGTCTGATTCAATATTGCTCAAAATTCGATACGAATCATCTTGCAGCATTGCCACACGGACATTTTTTGCAATAGGCACCATGTCCTGGGGCGCTTTTTGATTTCTTAAAATGGAATTCACGGCGTCGCTCAGTTTGTCTCTTCCTGTAAATGCTTTTAATTCGGCTCCACTTTCGCTGATGATATTAACCGCATTTGGTTGTGCCTCTTTTAAATAGTTAATTACTTTGTTTACGGATGCATAGTTTGGAATCTTTTTTGCAATTAAATCGGCATAAATATCACTCGCATGATCCCAAATAGAATTATTTCTAAGAGCCGGAATCAGATTTTGAAAGTTCTGCATGAATTCACTTTGCGGTTTTCCCGCAAAATTGGTAAATAAATCTTTTGCAATCGCTCTAGAATAGGCGATTTCCCCTAATTTTGCCCCTAATGCACTATTACGAATAAAGCTTTCAAAAAGTCCTTTTGCCGCCAACCGCTGCGAAAAGCCAAGACTAATATCAGCCGTATAATTTCCTATTGATAACATGGCATTACGGATTGCCGTTGGAACAAATGTACCTCTAGCCGCTTCAACAAGGCTCATCATTTTTTGAGAAATTAACGGCGGAATGAACTTGCCGAACTTTTGAAGAACCGCTGCAGTTATAACCATTGTCCCTGCCGTAATGGGGTCCTGTTCAAAAAATGCAGTCATGTTGGAGATAGGGTGAAGAAGGAAGTTTCCAAGGGACTGTAAATCCTCCGTATTTCCTGTTACAAGGCCGACTAATGCCCATGCCAGGGTTAACCCTCCCCCAATTAAAAGGGCGCTTAAACCGGCAGCCAGGCCTGCAGGAGAAAAAATTACTACTGCTGCTGCCCCTAAGATAACCCCTAAGACCATAACTGCACCTCGAACTCCGCTTTCAGAAGCCCCTGTTGCAAGATAATCATTTAGATTAAAGCCAAACAAGTTGCTTACTTTTTTTGTAATCCCATCCGTATTACCATTCTTTAAGTCGTTAATAACGTCCCCTACCGATTGGTTAGGGTTATTGGGATTTGCTCCTGGGGAACGCACACCGCCCCCTCCACCGCCGCCAGACACGCCACCACCGCCCATCATGGGCGCCGTAAGGCTTGCTTGTGCATTATCTTTTAATTTTGCAAGTCGGTCTTGATCCGCTTTCCCTTGGTCTAATATTCCTTGAAGAAAGTCCGCATTGCCCTTTTTAAAATCTTTTTCAGAGGGTTTTCCGTTTACCCCCGTACCAGAGACTGCGCTTTTGATTTTTTCCGCGCTAATGGAGTTTGCATCGATAAAATAACTCCCATCGGGTGCCTTCTCGAGTTTCCCCGATATAAACACCTTATCCCCTACTTTAAACATATCACCGGTTCTCTTATTGGTCTGAACAACCATTTCTTTACCATCGGCATCTTTCACGGTCATTTTCCCATCCGAAACCGATGTAACTTCTACACCATCTAAGGGAACTTCATAACCACCAAATTTGGAGTTGCTGTTTTTCAAATAAGCGTCTGAGTTAGCTAACGCAGAAGAAACGGTTCCCGGCTTAATCTCTTGATACGTTTCTGAATTTTGCCCTTCAGCATTGGCTCCGAAAGAAGCAAACTTGTTAACTTTATAGTTGATAAAAAATGAGGCTGCCCCAATCCTTTGTCCGGCTGAATTATATACATCAATCACAGCTTGATTCATGGCTAAATCTTGGTAGACTCCGAACTTTGGGTTTTCATCTAATACAAAATATTGATTTGCTTCGACTTGCTTTCCCCCAACCTTTATAATTACTCGCGTATTAGACGCTTGTGCAATACCAATTCTTGCTCGAATTTTGTGGGGCTGTTCTGATGACGATTCAATCGGGTGGGGAGGGTCTACTGAAAGTGACCATCTAACATAACCCTTGGACTGATCCCAGCCGCTAGGCATATGCATCCATACGTCACTTGTTTTATGGCTATCACTATATATGGCATTTCCTTCTTGTTTTAATACAACCTCTTGACCGTTAGTTGCTCCTGACACAGCAACATCACCAGTTCCGTTTCCAGAAGGCTTAAATATGTTCTGTAAGACCTGCGAAACCATGGCAGCTTTATATATATTAGCTATTTGTCCTGGATTATACGGATCTAGTGAAGCGCCATACCCTGTAGGTATATTTATGTTTCCTCCCGTAAAGAAATTAGGCAGAGTCAACGTACCATTCGTTTGCTGATAGGGATAAAACGATGCTCCTGCGGTGCCACTAAATGTTAGTATAGCAAGGCTTGCAACTGCCGATAAAATCTGCTTAAGTTTCATGATTTAACCTCCCCATATATAGGTTTTCATACTAATTGTACATTGCATTTTACTTAAAACAAAAAGAGCTCTCGCATTTGCGAGAACTCTTCTGGTAATTATTCCGTTTCAACCGTAAAGCCTGCAACCGTTAAGGATGCAACTACATCATCAAACGGTTTTGTACTCCACCCTTCTAGATAAAGAATAGCGCCCTTTTTATCGTAGATAGTTCCATCTTTTGCTAATAAAATTAAATTCTTTTTTACTACTCTAGAGGCTAGTTCCCCAGCCGTAGTAAAACCGTCTTGTCTACGAACAGGAGTTAAAATGGGAACTTTATTGATTGTAAAAGCTCCGGTAAGCGGCTCCACAACCACTTTTCCACTCGTCCATTCGGCAAGTCGATTGGTTTGATTTACGATTCGCTTTGCGGTTTGAGGATGTGGATTGATAAATTCTGCGGTGGTATTAGGTGATTGGTATTCTGGTTTATCAACTTCATGTAAAAAGAGAGCTAAACCCATTGGATTGTATTCGGTTCTTATAAGAAGGTCAAATCCATAATTATCAGCTTCCCATTCCTTTTCGAAACCATACCCTCTGAAGAAGAGTGCTTTTGTTGCCGTATCGGCTAATTGCAGCCCTAATCCGGTAACACCACCCTTGAGGGCTAGTCCAGCTATTCCAATTTGTTGAAGCATAACGCGTTCATATGCGTTCTGCCAGTGTTTCTTTTCATTATGCCCCAACTCATGAGCCATAACCCCGGCAATACAATCATCCGGTAAATCAGCAATAGGTGAATAAATATATACTTGTGCGTCAGGCCCGCAAAAAGCATTCATTACGTTATTTTTATATACACGAACCATATATGATTTGGAACGACTTGTCTCCATTGCATTAAGTAATTTTCTAAATATACTCGATACGTGTGGATCAGAATATGTTGCGTCCTTATAATTTAAATAAAAATTATCTCCTTCTTGAACTTCAACAGCATCACTTGCAAAAATATAGCATTCGCCATGACTTGTATTGATTGATAAAACTACCAAAAACACAAGAATGATTGCTTTTTGAAGCATGTTTTACTCCTCCTTAAAAAAATATCGCTAACGATACTTTTATTTTTATTATATCATATCGTTAGCGATATTGCACGCATTTTCTTTATTTTTTTTTAGTTTTTGGCCACAACAACATTTGTGGTATTGGCTTTGAGATTTACAAACCGATCCAGGCGGTTCATATCCCATGCGTCGGTCGGAGAAGTGTAGGGAGAGTCTTCATACAATTTAGCCAGATCTTGCTTACTTTTTATATTTATCCCTTTTGTCGCAAGCACCTTTGAAGCTGTTTCCAGAATACTGTTCATGGACCCGGTGGAAACGCTTTCTTGCCGAACCTGATCCGTTGTTTTATCGCTTTGGAGTTTGCCTCCGTTTTCATTTTTTGCAACCTCTGCAGGATCAATACCGCTTGGCCTATCTGTTTTATTTCCATTAACTAAGGACTGAATGCCGCTGGCTACAGAGTATAAGCCATTACCGACTGATTCAAACCCTGGAATAGCTAAGCTAATAGAATTTGATGTTGGAGACTCAACACTACTAGTCATTTTTCCCCAAGGAACTGGCATATCGCCGGTTAAAACGCTCCGAATTGCATCTGAAATGCCTCCAGCAGCATTGCTTAACCCACTAGCTGCAGATGACAATCCCGTAGCAGCCGATGATAAAACACCATCTTGCGGCAACTGGTAGCCGCCGCTGCCGTTCATATTTGAGCCAGACACGTTCAAGGAAGTCCCCCCGCTGCTTAGCCCACCAACAACTGTTGTTCCTCCACCGCTATTGATATCTCCATACTGACCTCCTGAGCTACCACCGAATGAACTAAATTCATTCACATTAAATTTAACCGTTACCGTTACGGTTCCGTGCTGCGTTGGTGGACGATTGCCATGAGAATCCGGCGGCGGGTAGTAATCATAGCCAAATGAGTACGTTTTACTGTATGTGCCGGCTGTGTCGTATGTCAGAGTTTCCGTTTGAGTTGTCCGGTCTGGAACAACCATGGCCCCGGGCGGCAAAGCAAGGGTCACAAAACTGGCCGTGATGCTTAAAGGCTTATTTTTCAAAGGATTAGGAGGGTCCATTTCTACTTTTGCGGTTACATATTGAGGCCCATTTACTGCCACTGAATAGCCTGCATTGTTGCTAATTTGATTTTGCATACCGCCTACTACACCACCCAAGGAACCACTTATAGCACCACCATTAGTTAAATCACTAATAGAACCATTGGGAGAATATGTGGAATCTGATAATGGACTTGATGATGTTCCATCATTACCATAGAGATCACCTAGCCCGCTTCCAGAAGCACCTCCCATATTTCCACCAGAGAAAATACCACTTCCTTCTGCGCCGGTTGTTCCTGTCAGATCGCCCGTACCTGAACCAGCAACGCCTCCAACATCAACGGTTGAAGCGTCCAACTCAACAGAGGCCGTATTAGGGGAAGAACTTCCTGAACTATCAAGCACCGTTCCAAGGCTATTACCAGAAAATATAGGGTCGCCAGTTATTGAGTCTTTGGGTACTATACCTGATAATACTGTTGATATTATTGCATATTTTGCTGCAGTTGTTGCAGCCTCTGCAACTTTCCCTGGGTCTCTCCCTGTCATAATTGCGCCAATCGCTTGATTCGCAATGTTCCTTATTCCCCCTAATGCTTTTTGAGCGCCCGTCGTTTTTTGAGTAGTAGCTATTTGTCTTTGATCAACTTGGTTTGTGTTTTCACTTGCAAACGATGGTGTACAATTTAAGGATACAATTAGAGCACAAAGAGAAAGCGCTACATTCCGTTTCATTTTCCTTTTCATAAGAACAGTTTCACTCCCTTCTTAATTTATACTAAATCAAATTTAATTATAAGACCTATCAAAACATTTTCCAAAAGAGCTGCCCTTTCTTTTTTTGGTTTATTCCTTGTTAATTAAACCATCCAACCCCATCACTGTTCGAATCTCTTCATCACTTACACAACGAAGTAATTTCAGTATAGCCATATTTTTTATAACCGTATTCATTTTTGAATAAAGCACTGGGTCCTCCTGAAACAAGCTAAAATAATCGAAAGAGGTATCAATTAGGTCCTCTATTGCTTCATCTATGGTTTCACCTTCACCATAAAGCTCAATGGTCTCACAAATAACCGTAAATCCCCCAATTTCTTCATCCCGAATAATATGAGATTGTAATTGAAGATTGTAATTGAATTCCATTTTCAAAAAGATAATCAAGATAAGCTTTATTAATATGACTGACTTCCCCTTGTTCGGTTTCTGTTATTACTTCTAAACCATTCAGGGCCATATGATGAACTTGAACATATTGTTTCTTTGTATCTTTAACATTTAGTGTTAACATGAGCAAAACCTCCTTATAGACAGGAATAATTTTTTGTTTAGCTAGTTTAAATCAGCAACTAAACTAGGAACGGGTTCTTTGTCGAGTTCCTTTTCATCGGGACATATAATTTTATCCTCATCTTGCATAAGATCTTCTTTTAGAGTAACTTTCCATGGCTTAAATAATGTTTTCTCCGCAGCACTCAATTTATCGTTTAAGCTATTTTTCAAATCGAAATTAGTCTGAATTTCCGTTTCAATCGACAATTTCTTCTGCTTTTCCTGGTTGAGTAAGTCTTCCATTTTTTTTATTCGATCCTCTTGATAAGCCTTTTTCTTGTGTAGTCTTTCAAGGACTCTATTTAGTTTAGATTGACTTTGATTGGTTTCTTTTGCCAATTTCTTAATATACAAATATTGATTTTGAGTAATATAGGAATTGATTTTGGAATTGAATCCAAAATCATTTTTATATAAGGTTACTAAAACATTATCTATTACAACATAATGAATTTGTTTTTTGGGGTCAAAATAATAATTTACATTATCTTTCCTGTGCATTTTTCGCGCATCTAAAAATGCTTCTCGAACCTGTTCAATTACAGCATTCCTAGAGTCCGGGTTGGTTCGCAGTTTTTGGATCTCCATTTCAATCATGTTGCTTCGTTGGCACCACCGTTCCAAAGCATGCCAAGTAATCACTAAATTATTTTTTAAACCCTCTTGACCACCTTCGATTATCCTGCTCTTTATTCCTAAATGCTTTTCTAGAAGGGTCTCACTAAATGATACCTGTTTTGCTTTTATACGAGATATTTCTTCCAGGTCAAAATTATTATCATCTTGAATAATTAATGAATATTCTTCTCCTGTTAGTTCTTCACAAAGCTTAATATCTTTTTTGATATTTTCAACGCCTTTTGAAGTTAATGGTTTAAGTACCATGGTTTTCTTTCCATTGGCTTTTATTACTTGAAATGCAAACCAGGAATCATACAAATGGACAATGTTTAGATAGTATAATTCTCTTCTTATTGAGCTCAGTACTTCTTGATAATGTCTTCCCAAAACCAATTGTTCATTAACCATTGCTTCTACTTCAGGTCCTTGAAAACCGTATATCGCAGCATTTCTAAGAGCAATTGTATATGCTTTAACTTTTATGAAGTCTTGGACTGCTTTCATTGCTAAATTTCGATTCACAGTACTAATATCATGCTCTCTTGGCTGAATTTGATTTTTCACTAAATAACACATCCTTTATTCCATATTAAAAAATCGTCAGCAAAACGATCTCTTATATTTAAGTATACGTATTTAGTGTCAATTTTTTTTGACGTACGTTGCACACGCAAAAAGATATGATATAATAAAGATGTCAACGAAAAAGCATGTAGGAGTGTGTACGTTCGTTATGGCAAGAGCGATTCCTTGATAAGGAATGCCTGCATTATGCAGGTGTCGTTTGAAAACGACCGACTCGAAAGGTATACCCCCTCTTATTGATTAAGAGGGGGTTATCCTTTTTTAGGCATAGAATATGTTGCACAACAAAAATGCTAATTGTATAATTAAATTGACAAAAGCCGCCGTCCTCTGATCAGGACGACGGTAACCGATAGGATTAGGACAGGCTCCAAAGGATGAAAGCCACAAGAGCCACCACCTTCAGAACCAATTCCTCGCTTAGGACGATTTGGATCTTCATGGTGTATGTCACCTCCTATCCGGAGCCAAGGCACTCGCAATGCCTTGGCTCCTTTGTCATTTTAAAGCTACTTGCGATATACTAAAGATAGAAGAAGGATAGAAGAAGGATAAGGAGGAATGAAAAATGAATGGAGCTCGTGAAAAGCCAAGCTTCCATAAAGAACAGATGTATACTTCCTCTGAAGCCGCGAAGCGATTTGGTACGCTTCGGAAACAAGCAAAAGAACGGCCTCAATATATCACGGTTAATGGGCATATTGTCGCTGTTGTTATGGATTATCAGAATTATGAAGATATGTATATGCGTCTGCAAGAACTTGAAGATCAAATCATCGAAAAGCGTATTGACGATCTTGAAAATCATCCTGAGGCCGCGGTAGCTTGGAGAAGTATTAGAAAATAACAACCGGCTTTGTCAGTTAGTTTTGAAGTAATTACTCATTGTTAAAAATTCCTTCACATCAAAAAGGAGTCTACTTTTTACAAAAAGGCGGACTCCTCTTTTTTGTGTCTAAAAACAGAAAAAGACCGGTTTATACCGATCTTTTCCTGTAGTTACCACTCAGGCTTAAAGCTACGCTTCGCTTCCCGCAAAGTTTCGCCGCACAAGTACCACAAATACTTGTGCTTATTTCAACAAAAGTGTTTTCAAGATTACTTTATTTATGCTTGCTTGCGGTTTGGGAAGTTTAAACCCGAATTTTTTCTAGCATCAATCCTAGCTTGAATGATAGTAAATTCTGATTCTAGTGCTTCATACTCAACCCGCAGCTTCGAATCATCGAGCTGTTCTTTCAAAAAATCATTAAATTTAGTCATTGGTTCATTCTCCTTTTACCCGGAAAATCAAAGATATTATTCCAGATTCTGAATCATAAAATGAACATCCTATCATACCGCACTCTTGACTCATCTTTCTTATTTATATTAACAAAAGAAAAACCTCTCGATTTTCACCGATGAGGTTCTTTTTTAATCCTCATTTTTACGGGCGAGGGTTCCCGACTTTTTTAGCTCTCTCTTATACGGGTGAGATTTCCCGGCTTTTTTAGCTCTCTCTTATACGGGTGAGATTTCCCGGCTTTTTTAGCTCTCTCTTATACGGGTGGGATTTCCCGGCTTTTTGGCTCTCTTTTATACGGGTGAGATTTCCCTAATCATTTTAGCTAAAAATACCTTGCAATCGTATCTTACTCCTGAGTAATATTCTCTGTTTTACTTCTCCGTTACTCTCGGGGAAGAAACATACAAACGTTCTTTTTAAACGTATGTCCATGGACATTTTAACTTGCCATTATAAACCTGTCAAGTCCTTGAAAACACAATAGAGAATAACGTTTTAAGTACAATTTTAGAATGTACATGTACATTCTAAAACACAAAAAAAATCTTGTCAATACAATTCCCACATCCACTCAATAATACCAAACAACCGTATACTAAAAATAAATGTTTATTTAAGGGGGCGTCGTTTATGAATTACACAATAGGATTGGATATTGGGGTCGCATCGATCGGATGGGCTGTAATTGATAATGACAATAAAAGAATTGTCGCATTAAATGAAAACCTTTTTGACAAAGCTGAAGATTATAAGGGGAAAAGTAAAGCCGAAGTTAGAAGAGAAAAATCGAGCAGAAGCAAGACCGTACGCAGAAAAGCTCATCGTCTTATTCGAGTACGACGTCTTTTTGTAAATACCGGGCTTCTTACAAAAGATATAGTAACGAACTTTCATTTTCATCCTTCCCTTCTTAATAAACCAAACGATTTAGGTAAACGAACTAGAAAGTCACCTTATCAACTTCGTGCCGAGGGATTAGATCGTTGTCTAAGTAATATTGAATGGGCTGTCGTTCTATTTCATCTTGCCAAACACCGTAGTTTTATTTCTGTTGATACAAAAGATGAAAATGCTCAAAAAATGAAAAAAGCAATCAACGAAAATCGTTCATTGCTTACTATGTGCGCTTACCGAACAGTGGGTGAAATGTATTATAAAGACGATAAATTCAAAGAGAAATGCCGAAATAAGGGAGGAGAATTTACTGCAACTATTAACAGGCAAATGCTATTGGATGAACTAACTTTATTATTTGAAGCTCAGCGTTCTTTTGGAAATCAATATTCATCGGTTGAATTTCAACAAAAATATGTAACAATCTTTTCTAGTCAACGCCCCACCTTCACAAATTCAGCAATTGAAAAAATGGTTGGTTACTGTACGTTCGAACCACACCAAAAGCGGGCTCCAAAAAATTCTTATACTGTAGAACGTTTCAATTTATTGCGGGATTTAAGCCAGTTGAAGTATATGATTGGAATCGAAGAATTTTTCTTAACCATGGAAGAAAAACAAGCCATAATTGATTTAGCCTATTCAAAGGAAAAGGTGACCTATTCTAACATCCGAACTATATTAAATAAAAAGTTCAAATTCCCCCCTAATGCTATTTTTAAAGGTCACCCAATTGATAAAGAACAAAAAAACTTCACCTCTCTAAAAGGATATCACACGCTAAAAAAGGCACTGAGTCCATTAGGTGCTAATGAATGGAATGTTTTTTCTCAAAACTATCGTCTATTGGATCAAACGGTCGAATCAATTGCTTTGGGGAAAAATGAAGCAAATATTATCAAACGTTTTAAAAAGATTGGGCTGCCCCCAAAATATCATTCTCTACTTTGCAACGTATCCTTCTCAAAATTTTCTCATTTATCCTTCAAGGCATTAAACAATATTCTTCCGCTTATGGAATCCGGCATGACGTATACTGCTGCTTGCGCAAACAGTAAATATAAGGGCCATTATATTAAAAATACGCAGATTCAAAAAACAGACCCTCTTATTCTGCCTCTCATTCCTCAAACACTATTTTCAAATCCAGTTGTATTTAGAGCATTATGCAAAACTCGCCGTATTGTTCAGGCAATCATTAAACGCTACGGCTTACCTTATGCTATACATCTTGAAACAGCTCGTGAACTGTCTAACTCTGATGAAAAGAAAAAGGAGATAGAAGAACAACAAAACAAAAATAGAAAGGCAACAGAAATCCTAGTCAAGGAGTTAAAGGAATTTGGCATAACAACACCCAAGTATTCATTAATTGAAAAATATCGCTATTATAAAGAACAAGATGGAATATGTCCCTACAGCGGTGAGCCGATTAATTTGGATATGTTACTGAGTGATTTATACGGAAGCATTTATGAAATTGATCACATTATTCCCTACAGTCTGACTCAATGTAATGAACGGTCAAATAAGGTCCTTGTAAAACAATCGGAAAATCAAAATAAGTCTAATCGGTTACCCATTGAATATTTGGGACGAGATAAAGAACGTTGGGATCGATTCTGCACCTGGGTAAAAGGCTCTCGCCTTTCCGTGAGAAAAAAACAAACTTTACTCCGCGAGCCTTTAACCAAGGAAGAAAGCGAATGTTTTCGAACAAGAAATCTCACCGACACTCAATATGCCGCAACCGCAGCTGCCGAGTATTTAAAAGTGGGCGTAACATTTAGCGATAAGAACAATCGTAAGCCGATTGTTCTTATTAAAGGCGCTGTAACAGGCTTTCTTCGCTACAATTGGGGAATAAAAAAAGACAGGGAGAAGTTTTTACAACATGCTCAAGATGCTGCTGTTGTAGCAGTTGCCAGCGAGAAGATGCTCCAACAAATATCAGAATACTATAAGCTAAAAGAAACTCAACCTCAACTGTTTTATAACAAAGACAATAGACCTTCATTCCCTATGCCTTGGCCGTTTTTTAATAACGAATTAAAGGCTCGTTTATCAGCAAATCCTGTAGAAAAAATAGCTGCCTATAAAAGAATCCATAAGATACCTCCGGTGTATTACGACGAAGATATTTCTTGTTATAAACCTCTCTATCCATCCATTGCCGTGCGTTATAAAATTAATGGATGTTTACTCGACGAAACAGCGCAAAGCGCTCTTCCTAAATACATTAAGGAAGGCTACACGATTAAAAAGATTCCCTTAACGGAATTAGAGCCAAAACATCTCATAGAAGATAAAGACGGCATTATTCCGGTGGTTGGGGCAGATAAAGACGTTGCCTTTCGAGAAGCTCTGTTAAAGCGGTTTACTGACATCATATCTATTGACGAATATTATAAGAAATCTCTTACAGAAATAAAGAAAATATCTAAGCAAGCCTTTACCGAAAAATTCTTTAAACCATCAAAGCCTGGTCGTGTGCCTTCTCTTGTAAAAAGTATAAGGATTATTGATAAAGGTACGGCCGGCCATATTAAGAATAACGCCCTTTACAAAAATGGAACGGATAGTCTATTTAAAGTCAGCATATTTAAAAAGAATGAATCCTACTATTTTGTTCCTCATTATCGGCTGCCGGCACTACAAAAAAAGGAAGTTTTAAAGGCTATTGTTCCGAAAAATAGTGAAGAAAATTGGATTCCAATCGACGAAACCTTTCACCGTTGCTTTTCTCTCTATAAAAACAACTTAGTTCGTCTTATTACGGTTCGTGGTGAAGAGCATATTGGATACTACAAAGGTACGCATAGAAGAATCAACGCCATTAATTTACTTTCAAAAGAGACCTCGTTTAGTATCACAGCACCTCAAATTAAGTATATTGAACTTCTTTTCGTTTCAGTTCTTGGCGATATTACTCGTTCAAAAGGAGACTTTTCATGAGTTGGAGATCAATTATAATTAGTAAGCCTTCTATTTTATCTGTAAATAAAAATCAGCTTGTTGTAAAACAGATCGAAGAATCGAAAATTCCTCTTGAAGATATCTCAGTAATCATTTTGGATACACTACAAGTCAATCTCACAGGATGCTTTCTTTCCTCTGCTGCAAAATATAATATTGCTGTACTATCCTGTGATGAAAAGCATATGCCCTGTGCTATTTATCAATCCTTTCATCAACATTCACGTCAATCACGGATGACTCATTTGCAAAACAGTATGAATCTGCCCTTGAAAAAGCAGATATGGAAATTGATAATTAAACAAAAAATAACGAATCAGGGTTCTCTTTTATCTCTCCATAACTACACTGACCATGGCTTAGTTTCTATTGCATCTTCAGTTAAATCAGGAGATAAAACAAATCGAGAAGCATATGCTGCTAGAATTTATTTTTCCATATTATTTTCTTCCGGTGGGCGCCATGGCTCAGGAAGTATTTCGTTAGCACTTGATTATGGATATGCTATTCTTCGGTCCATCATTGCTCAACAATTAGTGGCGTATGGTTTTATTCCCTCGCTGGGGGTTTTCCATCATAATGAGCTTAATGCCTTTAACCTTGCCGACGATTTAATTGAGCCATATCGCCCCTTTGTTGACCAATATGTATTATCCCAAGGCACGATATTTACAGAGCCACTTTCAAAGGAAAACCGCCAAATTTTAGTTCAACTTATTTTAGAAAATGTAAAAATCAAAAATTCTTCTTATTCAATACAAAATGCTATAAGAGAAACCGTTAAATCATTAGGTACTTGTTTTATTGAAAACGATCCTTTTAAAATTACTCTACCCGTTTTATAAATACCTAATGATCAAAGCGCCAGTAGGAAGGTATATGAGACTGTTATTGTTTTTTGATTTACCTACAAAGACTCCTATTAACAAATACCATTACCGGCAATTTCGTGAATTTCTTCTTAGAGATGGTTACGTGATGCTGCAGTTTTCTGTATATAGCCGCATAATTAAAGGTGAAGAAAGTATTGATAAACATGAAAAACGGTTGATCGTGTCTCTTCCACCGGAGGGATCTATTCGATTATTATCGGTAACCGAAAGCCAATACTGTAAAATGAAAATTTTGCTTGGGAAACCCTCTTATCAAGAAAATCATGTAAATGCTTCACAAATTCTTCTTTTTTGACGTTTTTTTCATAAGAAAAACCCTAGAAACCTATATGGTTCCTAGGGTTTTTCTTTCAGGGAAAGAGCATGTAGGAGTGTGTACGGAAGGTATGGCCGACTCAAGTGCGGTACAAAATTTCTCAAGGAAAGAGCATGTAGGAGTGTGTACGGAAGGTATGGCAGTAACACTAAGGCAAGTATTGTAAAAATGGAAAGAGCATGTAGGAGTGTGTACGGAAGGTATGGCTCCACCCCACGGCTTCGGCAGCTGGCCAAGGAAAGAGCATGTAGGAGTGTGTACGGAAGGTATGGCATGTCGTAGCCCATTTTGTCTGTGACGGCTGAAAGAGCATGTAGGAGTGTGTACGGAAGGTATGGCCAATGACGCCTGAAGCAATGACTTTAGCCAGAAAGAGCATGTAGGAGTGTGTACGGAAGGTATGGCACCCCCTGGTTAATGGCCTGTTTGATGGCTGAAAGAGCATGTAGGAGTGTGTACGGAAG